>NZ_JBXEOV010000017.1:0-52698 GCF_056856695.1 Psychrobacillus sp. Z16_25
ATCAACTGTCCCTAAAAGCCCGATTGGTTCAACTAATGATTGGTGGGGATGAAAGAAAACCCCACCAATCAAAGTTTCACTTTATCCCGCATTAAGGGACAGTAAGACTCCCACTTCAAGATGGCAAAAGAAACGAGACAGCTAAATGGGAGATCAACTGTCCCTAAAAGCCTGATTGGTTCAACTAATGATTGGTGGGGGATGAAAGAAAACCCCCACCAATCAAAGTTTCACTTTATTTATTAAGTTTGACTTGGTGTATACGTATGTATACAATTATAAGAAGATTACTATATTAATAAGGATGGAGTGAAAGATATATGTTCGTTCAAATGCGTAAATGGGTTGTAACAGAAGGAAATGCAGATAAAATAATTGAGCGCTTTAAAAAGAAGTCTGGTGATGGTCCATCCTTACTTGAACAACGAGAAGGCTTTGTGGGTCGTGAAATTCTTGTGAAGAATGTCCGCCGTGGAGAAGAAGAGGTTATCATGATGGTGCGATGGGAGTCTGAGGAAGCATGGAAGGCTTGGGAAAAGAGCCCAGAGCATATCGCTGGCCACAAGAACAAAATTAAAGAGCACGGTGGAAAACCACCTCAACCAGAATATGTTATTTCTGTGGAAAGTGGCAAATACACAGTAGTAGAATAAGCAAGTATATAAAAGATAGAGGCCGGGATAAATAAAATGAGAAGCAGTTATGATTCTATATTACGATTAGAATTATAACTGCTTTCTTTTTTTGAACCTCAGGTTCTTCGCTACGTCGGACGCTTTCCCGGAGGCCAACAGGATGTTGGTCAGGAAAACGTTGTCACACGACGTGACGTTCTTAGTTTTCCCTCCACTAGGCAAGACAGCACCCAACGCTTACGCGTACGGCTGTGCTGTCTTGCCTACCACCCTGCTCCCGCAGGAGTCGCCGACGCTGCTCTGAACCAATAGAGTTACTTACTAAAAATAAAGTTTTGATTAACAATTCCCAAAAGGATATAGTTCATTAAGAAGGGCTAGGGTTATATCCCGACCTCTTTTCCTTTTTTATAGGGCTTCTACCTATTCGAATTTAGTACTAGTATTACAATAGTGATTTTGTATATGCTAGTGGAAGAGGTGACTAATATGTCCAACAAGTATTATTCCATAGGGGAAATGGCCAGGTTGATGAACGTTTCGATTCAAACACTACGTTATTATGATCAAATCAATTTGTTCAAACCAATATATAAGGATCCGGTAACCAATTACCGTTATTATGATGAATCTCAATTTTACTATTTGGATTTAATAAAGGCACTCAAATATGTAGGGACACCATTAGAAACGATTAAGCAAATGCAGCATTCTTCGCTGGAAGAATTGGTAGAGTTCCTATCAGAGCAAGAAAAAGCCATTGAATCTGGCATTCAACGACTTCAAGAAGTCCAATACACACTTCTAAAAACAAAAAAACAGATGGAGGAGCAGCTTGCTATATCCGTTTTTGATGAGGTTTATATAAAGGAAGAGGAGGAGGCTCGATTACTTTATATTCAAGTAGAAAATGCAACTCCAGATTTTATTCCGAACGAATATTACAGTGAGCTGATGAAAACGATAGAGAATGAAAATAGTTTGACGACAGGTAGGTATGGGAGTACATTTTCCTTTCAATCATATAACTCTATAAAAGAAATTTCTTATGAACGCATATTTACCCCCATTTTAACCAATCGCTATCTACAGCATTTGTCAGATGATATGGGAGTGTTGAAATACCAGTCAGGACGTTATGTATGTATTTCTTTTATCTTTTCGGTAGATGCTTATTTAGAACAGTTTCAGAAATTGTATACGTATATACAAGAGCAACAATTAACAGTAGAACCAGAAGTATATGAGTTTTTTATGCCAATGCATTATTCTCCACGTCATGAAAATCAGTACATAATTGAACTAAAGGTAAAAATAAAAAGCTAATTAAGTTGACCCTATAGTTACTATAGGGTTTATCTTGTTAAAGGAGATGATTCCGTAATCATCATGGAAAGAATGGAGCAAACACGATGCAAAAAATAAAAGAAAATCTTACATTATCTATATTGTTAGGAAACTTATTTATAGCCTTTTTGGGTATAGGGCTTGTGATACCTATATTGCCAACGATTATGAACGAATTAAATATAAATGGGAAGGTTGTTGGTTATTTAACGGCTTCCTTTGCGTTGGCACAGCTGATTGTTTCCCCATTTGCGGGAAAAGCGGCTGACCGGTATGGTCGGAAAATAATGATTGTGCTTGGATTGTTTATCTTTGCTTTCTCGGAGTTTTTATTTGGAATTGGAAAAACAATTGAAGTTTTATTTATCTCCCGTATATTAGGAGGTATTAGTGGGGCATTTATTATGCCTGCTGTTACTGCCTTTATTGCTGATATTACGACGCATCGTACTAGACCAAAGGCACTTGGCTATATGTCAGCAGCTATTAGTACAGGATTTATTATCGGACCAGGAATTGGTGGTTTTCTGGCAGAAATAGGAACAAGGGTACCATTTTACTCTGCGGCAGTACTTGGAACAGTAGCAGCAGTGCTGTCCATTATATTATTAAAGGAACCAACTCGTCAGATACAAGAAGAGCATATAGGTTTACCAAAAACAAAAGGAATCAGGAAAATATTTATTCCTATATTCTTGATTGCCTTTATCGTCATATTCATTTCCTCGTTTGGACTTGCTGCATTTGAATCATTCTTTAGCTTATATGTAGATCATAAGTTTGCTTTTACCCCTTCTGATATTGCTATCGCCATTACTGGAGGTGCAATCGTTGGGGCAATTGCACAGGTCCTTCTATTTGACCGATTAACGCAAAGGCTTGGAGAAATAGTATTGATTCGTTATTCTCTTCTCCTTTCGGCTATTTTAGTTTTTATGCTAACGGTTGTAAATTCATATTGGACCGTATTACTAGTAACTTTTGTTGTCTTTGTAGGATTTGATTTAATTCGTCCTGCTGCTACAAATTATTTATCTAAAATAGCTGGGAATGATCAGGGCTTTGTTGGGGGGATGAACTCGATGTTTACCTCTCTTGCAAATGTAATCGGCCCGGTTTTAGGTGGAGTATTGTTTGATGTGGATATTGACTATCCTTATTACTTTGCTGCTATTACGTTGGTTCTTTGCTTGGTGGTAGCGTTATTTTGGAAGATGCCAAAGAATTTGGCATAAGCGCTTGTTTGGGAAGCACCTGATTCTCTGCAAACCTTTATCCTTTATATGGTAATATAGAGGGGGACGGTGAAGGGAGAGAGCTTCAATGAGTGTGAACGGATTATTATTTGGAGCGGTTGGAGGAATTCTTACGTTTATTGTTGCGGGAGAAGCTACACCGCTTATAGTGACAAATGTGCTGTTAGGTTTCATTGCAGGAAAGTTAACTGATAAAAAATAGCCGGGGACAAAACAATAGAACAGCACTTGCGATTTTATATTTTTGATGAAATCGTAAGTGCTTTCTTACTTTTAAAATGTGTGGTTCTTCACAGCGTCGGATGCTTTCCGCGGGCACGGCTCGAGCCTGTAGTCTCTCCCTCGTGCGTTCCCGCAGGAGTCACCGGCGCTGTTCCGAACCATTGGTGCTAACTTCTAATAAATAAATCTTGATAAGAATCTTGTAAAAAGAATGTATAACAAATCAGAAAAAAAATGTTTTGTACCATTCTCTTTCATTTAAGAATTCAGTTCTGTCCCTGCCTCATTTTGCCTCTTGGCTGTCAGAGCAGAACAGGAGCTAGTTATTTATCTCTTAGCTCCAGCGTGCGATGTAAGAATACAGAAAAGTGCTCGCGGCTTACTGGTCTATTTGGCATGAAGTTGCCGTTATCTCCAGTAGTAATCCCGTGTGATGCAAGAATTTGGATATATTCATAGGAACCGTGAGTTGAGCCAACGTCCTTCCACTCAGGAGCATCTCCTTCTAGCTTTAAATCAAATGCTTTTACTAAAATTTTCGCTAGCTGTGCGCGAGTTAAATTTTGTGAGAGATTCATCTTGCCATTGCTACCATCCACGACTCCGGCTTCATAAAACGACTGGATTAGCAGATAATCGGTACTAAAATGCTTTACATCTTGAAAGGAAACCATCTCTCGTATTTTAGACAATGGTAATTCATCATATCGAGAAAGCATGGTGAATACCTGTCTACGTGTGATGGCCTCTGTCGGTAAAAACGTACCGTCAGTATAACCATTAATAATGCCTTTTGTGGATAGGCTCATGATTTCTTCATAATAGCGGTGGTGAGAAGGAATATCCTTATAGGTGACTTCCGTGAACATCACTTGATAATTTACTTCATCTGTCTTAGCGTGTAATGTACTTGGTTCGAACAAGTAGTTACCCGGCTGCAAGAAAACAGTAACGGTTAGTAATCCTTTTTGTTCATCGTAAGTAATACGATTGTAGACTTGTTCTTCATTCCCATCTTTGTCTATGGAGAATAATATCCCCGACATCAACTGTGGAGAGTCTGTATAAACAGTAATTTTTATCTTTTGTTCCCGCTCTAAGCTAAAGAAGTATTCATCATTGCGAGATAAAAAGCCTCTTATTTCCTGCCCCTCTAGAAGTGATGTTCCGAAAATGCTATTTTTAAAGGTTTCAGGATGCGTGATTTCCTCTGTCTGTATAGTGAATTCATAATACGGATTGTAGGACATAGTACTACGGCTGACCTTGGCATAATAATTCCCAGGTAGCAGCATTTCTATATCATTCTTAGACCATGTTTGAGAGGTCATGGTAGATAAATAGATTCTGCCCTCTTCATCAAAGACCTCTACATATAAACGACCATTGAGGTCGGGATATGAGTTAGGCATAAAAGCATCTGTGGCAAGTGTCACCTTGCTTGGCTTGTCAATTGTAAACGAATAAAAGTCCTCAGAATCAGAGGCACTTCCAATATTTTTAACCTTTTCGTTAAGCGTAAGTGGGTTTGCTTGAGCTCTTGAATCATTTGGTTCTAAATCGATAGATGATTTCAATGGTAAGATAGAGTAGATGGCATTATACGCTTCTTCATCGGGACCATCCAGACGAATATAGTATGTACCAGCTCGTAGCTGGAGCTGTTCCGTCGTTTGATTTATATTTCCATCTTTTCCGTAGTTCGCAAGGATACAATGGTGCGACCATGGGTTGAACCATTATCCTCTATAATCGATAGTAATATTTCGCCTTTGGCTGGGTCATCAAAGGTGAAGTTGACATACGAATCCTTTTCTAATTGAATGCGATAGTAGTTGTATGAATAGTCGGGTACTTTCTCCAAGCGAGTTTCCGGGGACCAAACCGGTGCCTCTTTCATAAAATTCTCAAAATATGTTGCTTGTGCACTCGTATTGCAACCTAAAAGGAGCATGAGGGCAAATGTACTTACTGCTAGCCATTTCTTCAATTGACAATCCCTCCAAATAAACACATGAATTTTATTATAACTGGGACAACTTCATTACTAAATCTATCCTTCTCCCTGTTTAATTGGGGAGAACTGCCTTTTTTGAAATAAACAGAAAAATGAACCTTTTTCGGTTGTTTGACGTATAAGAGGAAGGATATTCTAAAGGGAAGTGGTGGTTATATGAACGATGTAGGGGAATTGACACCTTACAGTTTTGGAGAATCTTTTATTCAAGAAAAGTTTGCATCTATCTACTCGCAAGCTACGCAAGAATTTCAAGCGTTGATAACCTTAGATCAATTTGAGCAAATGGCAAAGGAATTTAATAAAGGCGTAAAAGGATATAGGCTAGAAATGAGTACGACTGTGCAACATTTAACACAATTTGTTTGGCTAGATACCAAGCGTAAAAAGGGGATAGCAGTCTCTTTTGACGATCAAGATGTGATACATAGCATTTATTTGAGACCATTTGTGAGCTTTCCAAAAAGCGATAAAGCCTATACGAAGAATACTTACCAAATGCCTGTTGCAGAAGGTTGGCTTGTTTTTTGGGGAGGCACGAACGAATTTATTAACTACCATTACATCTATGAGCAGCAAAGGTACGCTTACGACTTGGTGCTACAAGAGGATTGGCAATCCTTTAAGGGGACGGGAGAGCAAAATGAAGACTACTATGCCTTTGGAAAGGATATTGTCGCTCCTCTGGAAGGAAGGGTAGTAAAGGTTCAGGATGGGGTAGAGGATAATGTTCCTGGAGTGATGAATGAGGCAATCCCTGAGGGGAACTGCGTGGTTATTGAACATAAGCATGAAGAATATTCGATGCTAGCACATATGAAGAAGGGCTCCATTTTAGTGAAAGAAGGAGATATGGTGCTGCAGGGACAAGTAATTGGGCAGTGTGGGAACTCAGGTAATTCCTCCGAGGCCCATTTACATTTCCAAGTGACAGACTCGCTCGATTTCTATTCTGGTAGATCCATTAGAATCCGTTTGAAGGGGAATGAGCCGATCCAAGGAGAGACTGTATCTCACACACGTAGTCAAAAAGAGGATGATAAATTTGATCGAATTGATACGGCATTCACCCTAGGGGATATTTTTGTTAGTATAGGTCGATTATTCGCTCAGTTTTTTAAATAAAATATGAACCACCTACTTAGCTTAAGTGGGTGGTTATTTTTGTGATTAAAATTTAATGAGAAACACTTTTGATTCTTTAATAGGATAAAACATAAGTGCTCTCTATTTTTTGAGACTGAGGTTCTCCGCTGCGTCGGGCGCTTTCCACGGGCCAACAGGATGTTGGTCAGGAAAACATTGTCACACGATGTGACGTTCCTAGTTTTCCATCCTTAAAATGAGCCATAGCCGAACGCTGTCGCGTGCCGTTGCTATGTCTCACCTGTCTCCCTACCCCTGTAGGAGTCGCCGACGCTACTACGAACCAATAGAGCTTCTTACTATACATAAACTTTCATCAATAAATTTCAAAAAGGAAATATTCCATTAAAGAATAGGTTTTGACTCTTATCCTTACTGTGCAAAAATATTTGAAAATTTACACTTGCCAAGTTTCTTGGTTTTGTGTATATTGCGTATATAGTATATATACACTAATAACAAAAAGAGGTTTTTGCATGCAAATAATTATTTCGAATAACTCAAAAGAGCCGATTTACGAGCAGATAACCAACCAGGTGAAAAAGCTAATCCTAACTGGTGAATTGCAGGAGGGAGAATCACTTCCATCCATGCGTCAGCTTGCAAAGGACTTAAATATTAGTCTCATTACCACAAAACGTGCTTATGAGGAGCTCGAAAAAAATGGTTTTATCTATTCTGTTGTTGGGAAGGGCTCCTTTGTTTCCGAACAAAACATGGAAATGATGAAGGAAAGAAAAATGAAGGTCATGGAGGAAACGCTATTACATGCCATTCACAATAGTAAAGAGCTGGGGATGAGTCTGGAAGAGCTAAAGGAATTACTGACCTTACTCTATGAGGAGGATGAATAATGGAGAATGTAATTGAATGTCAAAACGTTCGTAAAACATTTAAGGGGTTTGAACTAAAGGATTTATCTTTAACGGTAAAAAAGGGGTATGTAAACGGCTTTATTGGAGGAAATGGAGCAGGTAAATCGACGACTATTAAACTGATTATGAATCTGTTGAAGCCGGATAGTGGGTCTGTTTCTGTTTTTGGTCTGAACTACAAGGAACATGAGAAGGAGATTAAGGAACGAATCGGCTTTGTCTATGACGATAATATTTACTACGATAATCTTACCTTACAAGAAATGAAGAGAATTATAAGCATGTCCTATAGAAACTGGGATGAAAAAGTTTTTAAGCATTATGTGGAATACTTTGAGTTACCACTGAAAAAAGCAATCAAGCACTTCTCAAAGGGAATGAAAATGAAGGTATCTCTCGCTTTTGCATTATCTCATCATGCTGAACTAATCATTATGGATGAACCAACATCGGGTCTTGATCCCATTTTTCGAAGAGAGCTGTTAGATATTTTACATGAGTTAATGCAGGATGAGAATAAAACCATTTTCTTCTCCACTCATATTACGACAGACTTAGATCGCATTGCGGACTATATTACTTTCATTCATGACGGAAAGCTTATTTTTACAAAGGAGTTTTATAAAATAGAAGAAGAGTATGCGATAGTAAAGGGGACGCTTGATTTATTAGATCGGGAAGTGGAACGTGAATTTATTGCAGTTAAGAAGACCAATAGTGGATTTGAAGCATTAACCAATAATAAAAACCACGTAGCTGGCATATTTGGTGAAACGGTAGTGATCGAAAAGCCATCGCTCGAGGATATTATGTATTATACCAAACAAGGGGGACTTTCTTATGCTTAGACTCTTGTGGAAAGATATCTTAACACAAAAAAGGACTTTCCTGATCCTTATTGCTATTCTAGTTGCCTTTTTACTTCTAAACGATGGTATTTCGTTTATGTGGCTAGGAATTTGGTTCAGTATTGTCGTTGCCATGAATACGTTTAGTATAGATGAGAAAGCCAGCATTCAAACTTTACTCAACTCCTTACCTTATACAAGGAGGGAAATTGTCAGTTCGAAATATATTGGTGCTTTGGTCTTTACCGTATTCTCTGTATGCTTCATCTATGTAGGTGACTATTTAATTAATGGGAGCAAAGAGTTATTTGTATGGAAGGAAATGCTGCTGATAGTAGGAATCGTTTTACTTGCTGTTTCATTTATGTTTCCTTTTTCATTTAAATTTAAATCCCAGTATCTGTTAATCGGAGTAATGGTTTTATTTGTAGTCTATATGGTTTTTGCGAATATCTTTGCCCTTAATGATAAAATAAGGGAGTTTGTTGGACATGTCCTAGCTCTTTCCGATACACAATTATTTCTTTATGCTTCGGGTATCATTTTAGTTATCTACTTTGTATCTTGGTTGCTTTCTATACGTATTTATATGAGAAAGGCATTTTAAATCATTGGCACTCCTTTGTGGGGTGTTTTTTTATTTGTTACAAATATTGGTTATGGAACGTCTACTATTTTATAAAGGGGGTTAGCTTCGATGAGGAAGTTCCTTATAGGATTGATGATAGTCGTTTGTGTGGCGTGGATATTTATCTATGAACCATTTCGCGGAGAACCTCCTACACCAAAGGTAACTGTTGGAGAAGAGAAAATTCCTACAACGAAAGGCTCCTATTGCTGGGATGGAATCTTGATTGTTAGATGTGCAGATATGGCATTCACAGGAACAATTGATATGGCTAGAAACCATGAACCGACAACTGTATCACCAGGAGCGAACATAGAAATACAATTTTCTAGAGAGCCAATTGATGGCCTGATTGAAGTGGAGAAATGGATAGGTGAGAAAACTCACGAAGCTGTAGAACTAAAGGATGACATGATAAAAGCACCTTCCGAGGAAGGTGTCTACGTTTATCGTATAATGGCCGATTGGAAGCGAGGCGACGGGGAAGATGTGTTTTCTATTAAGGTGAAATAGTGGCTAGGAATATTCTGTAAGTAGATCATTTTCCGATTCATAAAAGCCTAAGGATGTTGCCCCTTCTGTGAAAAAATTCATTCTTGAGAACGCAGAATCATTTGAACGTCAAAACCAGCCCCGTTAGATGGAAAGGGGCTGGTTTATAGCTGCTGCTCTTTTTACATTTTCCTTCAGGTACCCAGGGAGCTCTGGGTGGGCAAGTATCTCGGAAGTGGTCATCCAGATTACATCATCGACCTCGTCTACGGCTTTTGCATACGGTTCACCCGATTGATACTGACAAAGGAATACGATATCAATTACATGGATACCAGAATCAGTTATAAAGGAGGAGCTGTTCACATATTGTAGCTCTGCTACCTCTATTCCAACTTCTTCAAAAATTTCTCTATGTAATGTTCTTTCTAGAATATCAGAAGAGAACCCTTCAAGCTCACATTTTCCTCCTACCAGGGATAGTCCGCCACCAGCGTGCTCTTCCTTTTCGCTCCTGCGAATCAATAGCCACTTGCCTGTCTTATAAATAGCACCTTCTACATTTACCACAAACATACGAATCACCCTATCTAAATTTTATCTCTCTATTATATAATAAAAATATGAAAAATTAGAAAATATTAGTCGGGAGGTATGGTGTGAAAGGGAAAAAATGTGCATTACTTTTTATTGGGCTGGTACTCTCCGGCTGCGGTAAATCGGTCGCTGTCTCGCATAGTCATGCCACAGCATTTACTGAAAATGAAGAAGATATAGTTGATAAGCACGGTGAAGTAGCCAACTTTGAAAGAATGGAAGAATTTTTATCAAATATCGAATGGCAATCGGAGGATCATATTCGAATTGTACACTATACAGTAGAGGGAGACCCTATTATACAAGAGGTAGATTTTAATGGGGAAATATATACTTATGTATATGACAATACACATGACAATTTTGGCTCTCCAAATGTGACGACAAGCACCTGTACAGAGCTAGAAACAAAAGAAGAATCGGGAGTGACTAATTATGTGCTGCTTGGATGTGATTTAGAATATGATCCATTGCTATTAAATATCCCAGATTAAAATGGAAGGTGATTTACATGATGAATAAAGCAATAAATGGTGGACTTCACTGGAAGCTACGAATACCGCTGATCTTATTTATTTTTGGCGTTACCGCTGGGCTTTATCAGTCTTTTCCAGGCTTATTTTTGTTTGAGAATAGTTTCTTCATAAGCGTCCAATATATTGGGGTCAATGCTTTACTTATTTGGTTCCTTGAGGTGACAGAGATAAACGAAAAGCGCGTACACTTTTCTATCGGGCTTCTATTCATTCTCGCAGCGTTTTTCATCGATTTTCTGCTTGTTTAAACATGTACAAAAGCCTCCTTCAAACAAAGGAAGCTTTTTTTATGGAAAGCCTAGTCACGCAAGCTCTTTTCCTCTAACAATTCAATAATCCTATCTAATTTTTTCTCCAAATTCGCCTCGCTAATGCTTTCAGCTCGACGATAGCTTGTATTGATTAATATTTTTCGAATAAATAAAGTGAAGGACACCACTGTTAATAAACCCACTATAAATATAACTAGAAAAAATACTTCGGCCATTTAACTACTCCTCCTCATATTATATAAATTTTACTATTTATTAATAATGGTTCCAACATGTTTCCTTTCTGCTTTATTAGTCAATCTATATAGAGAGAGGTTTTAGAAGGAGAGATAACATGGCTCATAGTCACGACCATACCCATGGTTCCAATAAAAGAGTGTTACTTGTTTCCTTTACTATTATCACGTCGTTTATGCTCGTAGAGGCAATCGGAGGGTTTCTTACAAATGGCCTGGCACTTCTTTCAGATGCAGGGCATATGCTTAGTGATTCCATTTCTTTATTGATTGCGCTGCTTGCGTTTAAGCTTGGTGAGAGGTCAGCAAGTGCTAGTAAGACCTATGGCTATAGAAGGTTCGAAATACTGGCAGCTGCTTTGAATGGTATCACCCTTCTTGCAATTGCCGTTTTTATTTTTTACGAAGCAATCAAGCGCTTTGCCAATCCTCCTGAGGTCGCTACTACAGGAATGCTAATCATTAGTATTGTCGGCTTACTAGTGAACGTGTTGGTGGCTTGGATTATGATGAGGGGCGGAGATACGGAAGATAATCTAAACATGAGAGGTGCCTTTCTTCATGTATTAAGCGACATGCTTGGTTCGGTAGGAGCGATAACGGCTGCACTACTCATTATTTTCTTTGGCTGGGGCTGGGCGGATCCGTTAGCTAGCGTAGTAGTGGCGGTGCTTGTTTTAAGAAGTGGCTTTAACGTGACAAAGGATTCATTACATGTACTCATGGAAGGTACTCCCAGTAATATAAATCTAAAGGAGATTGTACACGCAATAGAAGGAGCGGAAGGAGTTATTTCCGTTCATGACTTACACGTTTGGACTATCACGAGTGGATTGAATGCACTATCTTGTCATGCCGTAGTAAGCGGAAGGATGACCATTGAAGAAGGCGAGCGAATCCTCCAGGGGATAGAACATACTTTAGCCCATAAAGGCATTCATCATATGACGATTCAGCTTGAAACCGAGAGCCATCCGCATGAGAATTCTTTGCTTTGTAAGCAGAAAAATGAAGTATCACATCATCATGAAAGGCATTCCTAAATGGGGATGCCCTTTTCTTGGTAAACGATTTTTACGACATTATCGCTCAAGTTTACGACATAGCTAGTGATTTTTACGACATTTGCTCTTCTTTTTACAACATCTTCAGAGTGGCAAAGCGTTATTACGACATTTACGCTTAAAATTACGACATAACGGTTAATTTTTACGACATCTAATCTGGTTTTTACGACATTCTCCCAAAGTATAATTAGTCAACTGCACTCCTAAATAGAACTTTAACTGATTCAACTAATTCTGATTGCGTTTCCTTCTTCTTAAAAGTAATTCTTCTATTGCTCCCGTTCCAAATAACACCCCGATGATGATGGCTATACACCCCAAAATCTGAAACAATGTAATTTGTTCTTTTAATATTAGTGTAGTGCCTATTATTCCGAAAATGGTATTAAAGTTCCCAAATATAGCTGTTTCTGCAGCTCCGATTTGAGAAATAGCGAAATTATAAATCATGTGACCGATGGCGGTTGCTAATAATGCAGAACCAAACAGTAGGGCATACATCTCAAACGGTGCATCTAAAAATTCAAGGAAATTCATTGGCTCTATCACTAACCCCATGAACAACAAGACAAAGGAGCCAAATAAAAGCATATAGCCTGTTAACAGCATGCTGTCAAAGTTTTGGGAAACCTTACGAATCACTAGAAAGCTTAAGGCTTGTGTCGTAATAGAAATGAAGACCATGAGATCACCAGAAGAAAATGAGGTGTTGACGTTCCCACCATTCATTACAGCCATTGTAACGCCAAAGGTCCCTAATAGAAACCCAAAGAACGAGAGTGGATTAAACCGGTTGAACCCAAAGACTAAAGCCAAAATAGCAGTAATAAGTGGACTAAAGCCTAGAATTACACCACCATTAATAGCACTCGTTTTCGATAGGCCGATGGATAATAACCAGTGATGGAGCACTACTCCCAGGAGACTTGCCAATCCAATCCATTTCCACTCTGACCCTTTAGGAAGTCTTAAACGATGAAAAAAGCCTAAAATGATGAGCACGCTAATACCGGCCAAGAAAATTCGAATACCTGTCATAGGAAGGGGGCTGAAATAAGTAACGAGCAATTTTAAGGCCACTAAGTTTAGCCCCCAAAACATCATAACCATTAGCAGCAAACTATAAATCCTAATTTTAGTCATACGATACCTCTTTTTTAGGTTGTTGTATTGCAAAGGCTTCGGTTAATTCGTAGAATATTCATTATATAAAAAGTACTCTAAAATTATAGTGTATACAAGAAAAAGAGATTGAGAGGATATTTTATGGTAGAGAGTATTGTGTTAAGACCTATTAAGATAGATGACTTTACAAAAGTGCTAAAGTGGAGCATGAATGAAGAATTTTGTTTGTTAAATGAATGGGAGTTAAATCGGGAAGAGAGAGAGCTTTACGAATGGTGGAAAAAATGCTGCGATATACAACATTCATCCTCCTTCCGTCGAATGGGGATAGAGGTTGCGGGACGACTGATTGGATATGCAGATATAGCGGAGATAAAAGGTAACACTGCAGAGGTCGGTATTGCAATAGGGGATAGCACGCTTTGGGGGAAGGGCATCGGTACAAGAGTACTAAAAAAGCTAATGCAATACGGAAAAGAGGCATTAGCGATCGAGGAATTTTACGCAGAAACCAAAACATCTAATCTTCGATCTAGAAAGATGTTAGAGAAGTTAGGGTTTTCTCAAACCGATATTAAGGAAGATATTTATTATTTTAAAATAATTTATACCGATGAGTAATTACTGATGAATACTTCTTATTTATAAAGAAGCATTTTTTTATTTTATCAATATAAAACAAATAAACAGGTATCAAAAGAATGTGTCCAAATTGTGAAGTAAGGAAAATGAGTAGTAAAATAATGCTTACATCCGTAAAAGTTATTTTGATATACTAAACAAACCGATTGGTATGTGGGGGTGTACTACGGAAACGGATACTACGTTAGTAAATATAAATAGTAACGAGTCTTCTTCCCATCTATGGATGATGAAAGAAAATGATAATAAGCATTAAGGGAGTTTTAAATAAGTGAATAAAACAATTAAGACAGGACCTATAATGGCTGCTCTTCTAGTTGCAGGCTTTGTAGGTTTATTTAGTGAAACGGCTTTAAATATTGCGTTAGCAGAACTAAGCAATATTTTTAGTGTCGATCCAACAACGGTTCAATGGCTTGCAACAGGTTATTTCTTAACACTCGGCATTTTAGTGCCTGTTACAGGAATATTGATGCAAAAGTTTACAACGCGCCAAATGTTTATGGCGTCTTTATTTTTCTCTATTATCGGAACAGTTTTAGCAGCTGTAGCACCATCGTTCGCAATACTCTTGACTGCTCGAGTAATTCAAGCGGCAGGTTTAGCAATTATCCTTCCATTAACGCAAAATGTTATCTTCACAATCTTCCCCCCAAACAAACGTGGGGGAGCTATGGGTATAATGGGGTTGGTTATCCTAGCAGGGCCAGCATTTGGGCCAACTTTAGCGGGGATGATTCTAGATACACTATCATGGCATTGGATTTTCTGGGTAACCATTCCGTTCCTACTATTCTCTCTAATATTCGGATATATTTACATACCGAATGTAAATGAAATACGTAACGTATCAATAGATGTCTTTTCTGTTATCTTGTCTACTATTGGCTTTGGTGGCGTCGTGTACGGAGTAAGTGTAGGCGGAGAATTCGGTTGGACAAGCGGCACTGTGCTTGGCTGTATTATTGTAGGTATTCTCGCGTTAATTTTGTTTGCATTCCGTCAAACAAAGATGGAAAATCCTATGTTAAATTTAAAAGCATTCAAGTACCCGTTATTCGTGCTTGGTTTGGTCATGAATATGATCACCTTCTTGAACATGTTATCTATGCTTGTTGTGTTACCGATGTATATGCAGATGGCACTTATCGTATCAGCGTTTGTGACAGGGCTAATCATGCTGCCAGGTAGCTTGTTGAACTGTATATTTGCGCCTATTATCGGAAAAATGTTCGATAAGTACGGACCGCGGGCAGTGATAACTCCTGGAACAATCCTAGTTGTAATCGGTTATGCCTTGTATGCAATGTATGGCACTGATACAGCTCTATGGATCATGGTTGTTACTCATATCATTATGATGCTTGGTATAGGGATGGTTTTAGCATCTGTCCAAACAAATACATTGAATGCACTTCCAAGACAACTCTATCCCGATGGTATTGCGATTACACAAACGTCTCAACAGGTATCTGGAGCGATTGGTATCGCGGTGATGATTTCCATCTTCTCTGCTAAACAAAATAGTTATCTCAATGATGTGGCAAATGATCTTCCTGCTTCAGCAGCGAGTGGATCATCTCTCGTATTCACAATAAGCTTGGTTTTAGCTGTCATCAATGTGATTTTATCTTTATTTATGAAAAAGCCTCAACAATAAGCAAGAGACGATTGTCATTTGGCAATCGTCTTTTTTTGATGGAGAGAAAATAAAATATAATTGGATATTTATGTTAAAATAAATGGTAGATAAAGTGGATTGTTTTTTTCGAAGAAGCTCGGTAAAAAGCAATTCGCACAAAATTATGCACTTGACTAGTCATCGCTCGAAACTGTGGTGTTATCGATCGGAAATGAGGTGTTATCTATCGATAAAGTGTGTGTATTAATCGATAATCTCTATCTATCAATCGATAAATACTTTCAAGAAAGCAATCGAGCGAAACGAGGGAGTCATCGATCGGAACCGAGGTGTCATCGATCGATAAAGCGAGTGAATCAATTGATAATCCATGTCTATCAATCGATAAAGTTTTTATGAGCAAGGTATCGCTCGAACCAGCGGTGTTATTGCTCGGTAAATTCTATCAAGATGGATAAGGAGCTAGCTATGTTAAATGTTATAGAAATTTTGATTGGGATCACGGTTGTGACATTGGTATCCTATTCATTGATAAATACAAAATACTCCCAGTCATAAATATAGAAATAGCGGAGTTTTTTTCGTTATTTGGTTATTTGGTTATTCGTTTATAAAAGATAATCCTAAAAATAAAGGTACAGATGTATCCTTGCTGTTTACAACTGGCTCTATATTTATAACGACGATTGCTAAAATTTTTTTAATGAATGGAGGTGATAAGAGTGGAATTTATCGCTGGCGCTGCAATTTTAATAGTATTGGTAATTAGCACTAACACTATAGAAAAATCTTTAAAGAAAATGGAAAGGCAGAATGAAGAAATAATAAAAATTTTAGAGGATATTAAAAATAAGTAAAATTTCTTTTGGGGTAAGGGGGATTTAATGAACACAAGAGTGATGGCATATTTACATATTGCAAGCTTCAATGATTTTCCGGTTCATAAGGTCACAGAGCTACTTGGTATACAACCAACTGAGACAAGAATTAAAGGGCAATTAGGTAATAACCAGTTCCCGCACCGTTATACAAGCTGGAAATATAGCTCTGGCTATCAGGAAACTTTAGAGGTCGATAAGGTTCTTATGGAAGTGCTAGAACCCTTTGAAAATAAAGTACAAGAAATCCTTGCAGTAAAAGAAAAATATCAAGTGGATACAGTTATTCAATTGGTTATAGAAATATATAATGGTCGAACTCCTGGTTTAGTAATTGATCCAAGAGTGAGTAAATTTGGTGGAGATATTGATTTATATGCTTTTCCGTACGTAGAGCCTGACGAGCCTGAAATAATCGAAGGATATTTTGAAAAGTAAAAGCAGCCTCTTGGAAGGCTGCTTGTCAAAAGTGGAAATCGTCTTCTGTGATAATGATATCTTTGGGGTCGTATGGCTCGATATGAACAAACGCGATAGCATGGTTGTTCATTTTCTGGACATTTTGTTCGATCATTTCAGCGATATCATGCGAGCGGCGAACACTTAGGTTAGGGTTTACAGCAATCGTAATATCGATGAGCATTAAGCTGCCATGCTGTCTCCCTTTAATTTCGCGAATTTCACGAACTTGGGGGATTGTTTTTATTTCTTTATTGACCTTGTTTAATACCTCTATATCAAATCCGTCGGTCAATAAATAGACAGCTTCCTTAAAGATTTCAATAGCTGTTTTTATAATAAGAATCCCAATAACAAATGCTGTAATTGTATCGATTATGGGGAAACCAAAGATAGACGCTGTAATTCCGATTGCAGTTCCTATACTGACAAGTGCATCGGAGCGGTTGTCATAAGCAGCAGCCTTAACAGCTGTACTTTTAATCTCTTCAGCAAGCTTTAAGTTATACTTATAAACTGCAAACATTACAATTGCACTAAATAATGCAATAAAGATGGTTAGCACGCTAGGATCCTCAGTTGTTCTGTTAAACAAGTTTTTCCCTGCTGAAATCAATACTTCTATCCCCACATAAATCATGACAAAGGAAGCGATGAGAGAGGCAATGGTTTCTGCTCGGAGATGTCCATACTGATGGTTATGATCGGGAGGACGTTGAGATATACGTAATCCAATCAACACAGCAACAGATGCGATGATATCGGTGGTGTTGTTCAAGCCATCTGCTAATAGGGCTTGGGAACCGCCAAAGTAACCAACTGTTAGTTTTAAGGCACTCAGAAAAATATAAGCTCCAATAGATAGGTAGGCTCCTTTTTCCCCGGCTCGTAAGTTTGTATATAGCTCCAAAATGTTTCCTCCTACCAAAAGTCCTCTAAACATGAAAGAGGCTACACTACCTGGAAGTAGTGTAACCTCTTTATATTCAATTTAAGCGTCTGTTAAGTATAGCATAAATTTAATTTAAAGAGGAATGAGATTCTATTTAAATTAACTATTCAGTAAATAGTAGTATAATTTTGTAAAGGAAAAGAAAAGGGGTGACGACCATACTAAAGCAAGCGAGTCGTTCAGAAGCTGTGGATGCAGCATCACTAGCATTACTGCTATGGCCAAGCCATACGCTAGAAGAATTTAAAGAAGAGATGGAGCAATTAATAGATTCAACTGGATCGGCCGTTTTTCTAGTATATGCTGGTGAGGAGGCAATTGGCTTTGCACAATGTCAATTACGACGGGATTATGTAGAAGGAACGGATACAAGCCCGGTTGGTTATTTAGAAGGACTGTATGTAAAGGAGAGCTACCGCAAGCAAGGCTATGCAAAGTTATTGATAGCGCATGCTGAACAATGGGCTAGAAATAAGGGATGTCAGGAATTCGCAAGTGATTGTGAGCTAGCTAATGAAGAAAGCTTAGCAATGCACCTTCGCTTAGGCTTTACCGAGGCAAATCGAATCATCTGCTTTACCAAAAAGCTCTAGTGGAGAGTTAATGGAAGTAGCATGGCAGATTGATTTTTTGGTTTTGAAGTGGGAGAACCGAGATGGAAAAGTTCATTAATCAACATTTAGCTTTAGAAGTAAACGCTAATTGGTTCGGAACAGCATCGGTGACTCCTGCGGGAACAGCGCGAGGGAGAGTTAAGGAAGGAAAACTAAAAGCGTCATATCATGTGACAACGTTTTCCTGACCAACATCCTGTTGGCCCGCGGAAAGCGTCCGACGCAGCGGAGAATCCTGAGGTTTAAAAAAAGAAAGCACCTATGATTCATTATCATAAGTGCTTCTCATTCAATTTGTGTCCCACTCGCTTTTCTTCACCGTTAGTATTAAAAGAAATAGCTAATAAGCAAGCCGATGGATAAGAAGAATCCAAAGAAGGTGTTTGTGAGTGCTGTGCTTTTCATTGCTAACCCTGTTACAGGGGGATTGTTTTCCCCTTTTTGAAAGTTTTTGATAGCAGCTACTGGCTTAGGAAGGCTCAGTAGAACTACAAGAGACCAAAATGGAATCTGTCCAAGCATAACGAGGATCACAATCCAGGCATAGGCAAAGATAAATGCCCCGGCTAGTCCGAGGATCGCATTTTTACGTCCAAGAAGAATCGGCAGGGTTTTACGCCCTCCTTTAATGTCCTCCTCGATATCTCGAATATTATTAGACATATTGATTGCCCCCACTAAAACAGTCATTGGAACTGCAAGTAAGATACTAGAAGGACTGATTTCTCCAGTCTGAATGAAGTAAGCAATTAGAACAAAAGCAGCTCCCATTGCAACTCCAGAGAACAGCTCTCCAAATGGAGTATAGGCAATTGGTAGAGGACCTCCTGTATATAGAAACCCGATTGCCATCCCTATAAAACCTACTAATATAAGCCACCAGCTAGTAGATGCACAGATATAAAGACCGATGATAGCTGCTACTACATAGAGCAGGAGAGCAACTGTTAGAAAGTTTTTAGGCTTTAAGCCATGACGAACAATTCCTCCCCCAATCCCTACGGACTCTACTGTATCTAAACCACGCTTGAAATCGTAGTATTCATTAAATAGATTTGTCGCAATTTGTAAGCAAAGACATGCTAAAAGCATTGCGATAAACATTACCCAATTAAGCTCCACATCAAATAATGCGATGACAGTCCCTAAAATAACCGGTACAAACGTTGCCGTTAATGTATGGGGACGAGTCATTTTCCACATCAGCTGTGCAGAAGTTAGTTCTTCTTTTTCCCGTACCATCTTTCATTTCCTCTCTATATAATGCTTTTTTTTGACTTAAATTCTCTACCAAACAAGTATAATTCTATCGGCATAGTAAAACAACTCCTCGCTTGGCCGATTGTCTCAAGATTAAGAGAATAGGGAAGTATTCATTAATTCTCCTTTGAACCTCTTTCTCTCTTATTCGTCTATTATTTGGAGAGAGGTGGGTTGAAATGAAAAAACTATTAGCCCTATTACTTATCACCTTTGTCCTTGTCGCTTGTAATAAGGAAGACTCTTCAGCGAAGCTTGAAATTATCAACGATTCTTCTGTTCCTCTTCAATCGATCATCCTTCATTATTATGAAGATGGACGACCGCTATCTACAGGAGGGGCTATGAATGCTGACCAATCCTTAATGGAAAAAGGAGATTCCTTTGTATTTGAGATCCTTCCTGACAGTGACCCGACTGACAAGCAAATTACTGTAGAGGTCATGGCTGAAAGAAAAGGGGAAGCTAGCATTTCGCTAGGGACTATTGATATTTCTGGTTATGAAAAAGGGGAGCGAATTACTTATAGGATTGTAGGGGATTCTTTCCAAAATTTAGAGGTTACGAAAGATAAATAGCAAACAGGCGGCTGAAATTGTATCTTCAGCCGCCCTTTTCTGTATAGAATGCAATCTTATCTTTTATTCCCAACAGGAATTTTCGCCTTTCGATAGCTATCCCATACTTCAACTGCGTAAGTCACAATAGTAGAGATAATGATAATCGCCCAGATAACGTTAAGCGAGGTAGAGATAGATTGGGATGAGAGTTCCATTACATCTGCAAGGTATGGGACAAGCTCGCTATTCAATAGATCTGGAGTGCCGGCAATAAAGAGTAGTACAACCGTGCTAATTAGATGAATTGCTGTATTCATCCAGAAAAGGGTCATGGTCCACTTTCCAACTCTCCATTTGTAGATAAGGAAAGCAAGCTCTATCAAGATAATAAAAGTAATAGCCGGCAAATAGGATAGGAGAGTTTCCTGGTTAAATATTGGCTGGGCAAACGTGAGACCTTGACCTTCTACTGAATGATAAATTCCAATGATTTTGTCTGCATAAAAGTAAGCTAGAGTAAAAATGGCTAACCAAGCTATGGTGAAGAAAATCTCAAATTTCGTTATCATTTTCTTTGGTGGAATGATGACGATGTCTTTTAAACTTTCAGGGCTCCAAGTAGTACCGATGGCTGTTAAGTTCTCCTTATCATGCGCTGTTCGATCAATGACGAAGAATACTGCAGTTATCCAAAAGAAAGTGTGGATTAAGGCTAGGATGATATCCACTACTGTATCGCCTAATGCAGAGAGGATGCTCATCAGCACGTCGCTTCCTTGGAAGGCAAATACTGCTTCGATAATATTGATAATGGTAACAACCATGATTACAATAGGATTTACTATTTTTAGAATGTGGATATAGGGATCATATACATGAGGACCAATTAAATACATTGGCTTGCCACGGTAGCTTGCTGCTAATGTGGCAGGGTTACCTAGCTTTCCTAGTGCTCCTTTTATTTCTTCCTCTGATGGATTCTCCGAAAGCATATCTTCAATTGATGATCTAAGCTCCAAACCAATATCTTCTCGATTTTTTTGTGGTAGCCGCCTGGTTACCTCATACACGTAAGTATCAACTAGGTTCATCGTGTTCCTCTCCTTTTAGTAACGACTTTAACTCAAGTGTCATTTTGCTCCATTCCTCTTTTAGTTGCTCAAAGACTTCTTTGCCATTTTCGCTTAATACATAATATTTTCTAGGTCTGCTCTCTGTTATATCCCAGCTGCTCGTCACGAGTTCTTGTTTTTCTAGCCGCCTCAAAAGTGGGTATAAGGTGCTTTGTTCCATTACTACTCCTGCTTCCTCGAGTCTTTGTACTAATGAGTATCCATACTGCGGGGTATCCAGTTGGCTTAAAACAGCTAGTGTCAGCGTTCCTCTACGTAGCTCGGTCTTATATGATTCGAGCGAAGATGTCATTTGGTCATCACCTCTTTTTTCTATGCTGTATATCATACACTATTTGTATTAGGATGATACCATGTTTGTCACAATAATGGGATTTTTTATAAAAATATAAATTTAATTAGGAAAACCAAAAATAATCCGTAAAAGAAAGAGGATTTTATGCTCTCACTTTTACGATTTTTAGCGTAAGAATATTTCGTTAAATGTTCATTTGTTATATTCAATATAAATTTTTAGAATAAAAGAGAGGAAAGCGTCAAACAAGATATAACCTTGGAATGTCTCAATAGGAGGGAATAGAAAATGGGTAGATTACAAGATAAAGTGGCAATCATTACAGGAAGTGGAGCAGGTATCGGAAAAGCTATTGCTACTGCATATGCGGAAGAAGGAGCGAAAGTTGTTATTGCCGACTTCAATGAGGAGGCTTTAAAGTCAACGGTAGATGAATTAAAGACCGCTGGACATACAGCTTTAGGAATTAAGGTGAATGTTTCAAATGAAGTAGATGTTCAACATATGGTTTCTGCTGCTATTTCGGAGTTTGGTCGTGTAGATATACTGGTCAACAATGCCGGTGTAGGTGATAACATGCAGGCTGCCGCTAATGTACAAGATGAAGTGTGGAATCGCGTGATGAATATTAATGTTACTGGTGTTATGCGTTGTATTCGTGCGATCTTACCTCACTTTGAACAAAATGGAGCAGGAACTATTGTAAATATGGCATCTCTTGCAGGGGTAATGGGTGGCCGTGGCGGTCTGACTTATACGGCTGCAAAGCATGCTGTAGTGGGAATGACGAAAAATGTTGCTTCTCATTATGGCCCGCTTGGTATTCGCTCTAATGCAATAGCTCCAGGTCAAATACAAACTGGCTTTACTGCTTCTATGGATAATATCGATCAATTTGGTATGCAACAGGCGATCCGTGGTGTATCTCTCATGCCGAGAGCGGGACAAGTATCCGATGTGTCTAATATAGCGGTTTTCCTAGCATCCGAGGAATCTAGCTTAATCAACGGTATCGTGGTAACGGCGGATGCAGGCTGGAGCGCATACTAAATCTTTACGGAAATAGATTACATAATAGATGGAAACGTTCCTTGATAGAACGTTTCCATTTTTCCGTTGTTATTTCTTTTGCATAAAAATTGCCCATAAGAAATCTTCTCCAAAAAGCTCCTGAGAAGAAGTCTTTTTCATCTTACGAAATTGTAGGATTTCAAAATCTCTTTCAAATATCCTTCTTAATCGTTTCTCTGTGTATCCAATACCCCGCTTCAAGCTCTGATCCTTGTATATTTCCTTATCTGATGTAGGTAGAGCTCCTTCAGGAGTAAAGCAGACAAGTCCGAATCGACCATCCTTTTTTAGAGTCCTCTTCAAAATTTCTACATAGGAAATTCTTCTATGAGGAGTCAGATGATGAAACAAACCACTATCGTAAATGAAATTATACTTTTCTGGCTCTAACTCTATATCAAAAAGAGAGGCGCATTGAAAGTTAATGGTTGCTTCATTCTCCCGAGCACGCTCCATTGCCCACTTGATAGCATTCTGCGACAAATCAATGGCATCCACCTCACAACCCTGCTTAGCCATGTAAATCGCATTTCTACCGGGTCCACAACCTAATTCGAGCGCATTTGAAGGCTTAAATCCCTTGTTAAAGTAACCGACTAGATTCTCATCTGGTCCTTCGTTTTTAAAAAATGGAATATCCTTTTCACGGTCATTATAAAAGTCCTCCCAAAATTTCTTTGGCTCTCTAAAAACCTCGTCTAATACTGTAAATAAATCTTGAACCTGTAATATTTCCTTATCCAACATTCCATCCCCCTATCTGTTTATATTTTACAAGAGAGAGGGCTAATCGTTGTTACACAGTCGTTAAAAGGAGTTTACATATTTAAATAGAAAGAGGACACGATTGCTGATGATTTCCTCTGTACATTCAAAAATTGACCTTTCATACTAGTTAATTCCTCTGGAAATAGGTAAGTCTGCAATATTAGATAAGAAGCGTAAAATGGAAAATTTCAAGGTTTAAAAGGATACAATTTTCCATAATCGAATTCGTTCTGTAACAATTGAAATATATTTGTAATATTTAACGTGCTAGAAGGAAACTGTATATATTTGGAGAACAATATAGCTATCAATGTCTGTGAAAAGAGAGATGATCATGAACCAATCTGAAATGACGATAATATTACAGAATTATTTTATTCAACCTAAAGAGATAACCTTTATTAGAAATGAGGAAAGAATTCTAGCGAGAATAGAAGATATAAATAGTGTTACCTACTATATAAAAGGCGAGAAGGGAAGAAGAGAGTATGTAGAAAAATGTTGTGAGTATGCGGAATATCTAAGAAAAGAAGATTTTCCAACTGTCTTCTATCAAAAAGGCAAAGAAGACTCCTATACTTATTTATACAACTCTAAAATTTTCACATTGGAAAAAGCGATGAAAGGGATGGATGTTGAGATACTTACGGATAAACATCTTAAATCAATTGCCCTATTGCTTGGGGAACAGCACCATTTATCTATAAAATCTAACATACATATTAACCAGGCTACCTCTTGGAGTCTTTTCGGCGGGAATGCTACGGATGAGATTGGTGACTATGATGAAAATGAATTGTCGTTTTGGCAGATGAGAGAGGCTTGTCAGCAAGAATCTTTATTTCCACGAATTGAAGAGTTTTATAGCCAGAGGAGAGCAAGATTAAAGAAGGAGTGGGCTACCTTACCAGGTGGCCCAGTGCAAGGAGATTTTTGTTATTATAATATGATTTTTTCAGATTCTTCTCTGACTGGATGCTACGATTACAATTTAGCTGGAGATGAAGTATACATAAACGAGCTGGTCGCAGTAGCAATCTATCATTGCTGTCATGTTCCCTATGTGGGAGAAAAATCCGAAATCGAGCGTTTTTGGTCCTTCATTCGCTATTATGAGCAGGGACGTAGCTTAGAAAAAGCTGAGAGAGACGTCATCGGTGATTTGTTTGCAATAATTCGTGCTTTCCGTTACGACAGGGTAGAAGAAGGATTAGCACTTAAGGGGGAACAGAGGACACGGTTTTTAGAGGAAACGCTTGAAATTCTGGAATCAAATATTATATTGCCTTCTATATAGGCAATAAAGGGTTCATTTAGTGAGGCTGTTACAAATCCAGCTCCTTATTGATAAGTTCTATTCTTTTTGGAGTATAATTAAAATTTATTTTTAGTAAGTAACTCGATTGGTTCGGAGCAGGGTGGTAGGTTAGCCAGCACAGCCATGCACGTTAGCGATGAGTGCGGGCTTACCGGGGGGAAAACTAAGAACGTCACGTCGTGTGACAACGTTTTCCTGACCAACATCCTGTTGGCCTCCACTCCAAGCGTCCGACGATGCGGAGAACCTGAGTCTCAAAAAACAAGAAAACACTTACGACTCTATAGAATCATAAGTGCCTCTCATTAAATTTGTACCAGTCTCTATAAATTAATTTTTTATGTCGCATCTATCATCTGTGCAAATGCCGGACTCTGCAGATGGTTGAAGCTGTTCAAGTGGGGAAGGACGGTTTTCCTCTTCCCATACTTTTTCAAGCGATTTGACGAAGGTATCTAGTGGTTGTGCTCCCGAAATAGCATATTTTCTATTTAATACGAAGAAAGGGACTCCTTGAATGCCAAGCTGCTGTGCCTCTTGCTGATCCATTAGCACCTCATCCAAGAAAGCATCACTTTGTAAGACTTCTTTTGATTGGCTTCTGTCTAACCCTACCTCTTCTGCTAAATCTAATAACACTTCCCTGTCACCTAAATATTTTGATTCAGTGAAATGAGCACTTAGCAGTTTTTCAGTTAAAGTGGCAGCTTTCTCTTGTGTCTCAGCAAATTTAACTAGTCTATGGGCATCTCTTGTGTTTGTTTGCTTCATATTATCAAAATTATACCCTAATCCAACCGTGGCAGCGTTAGCAATCATTTGTTTATTCATTGCTTGTGCTTGTTCAACGGACACATTCATTTTCTTTGCTAGCATCTCATCAAGTGAAATATTCGGGTCACTTGGTAGATGAGGCTGCAATTCGAACGCTTTAAAGGAAACCTCTACTTGATCCTTATGCTCGAATCCTTCTAGTGCCTGCTCTAGTCTTCTTTTGCCGATATAACAAAAGGGGCAAATGTAATCAGACCAAACTTCAATTTTCATACATAGTCACCTTCCTTACGTTTCATTTCGTATTTTTCCAGACGTTTTAACTATATCATAAGTTTTCCAATTCGATTCTTCATAAGCTTGTGGAACTTTAAATGAGTAGATTAAAAAGTAATGCAAATTAGCTTTTTATTGTTGAGATAATTTGGGTTGTTAAGTCAATTGTTGAAGGTTTCTTTCCTTGTTATGCAGAATACAGTAAGAAAGACATAAGGAAAAATTTGATGAAGGGAGAAGGGGGGATAAAAGATGAACATAGAATACATATTATCGGAGCTTGGATATTCCGGTAATTTTTCATACACAGAAATACCAGGCGGAAAAGATAGTACGGTGTTTAAATTTGTAAACGATGATGGGGAAATACTGGCTTTACGAATCATCTCTAGTGACCGATTGCATCAATTCAAGCGAGAGAAAAAGCTTATGGAGCTTGCTAGAGAAAAAGGGATTCCAACACCAAGGGTCTATTCTGTAAAAGCGGTAGGAGAATATGCCGCAATGGTTATGGATTGGGTTCCTGGAAAGACAGTGTTAAGTGCATTACAGGAAAATCCAGCGTGCGCTTCTGTTTTGGGGTTTAATTTTGGAAGGATGCAGGCTCTTATTAATCAAATAACGCTTCCAGATGAATGGCGAGAGGAAAATTGGCTAACTCCTGTTGTAGAAGAGGAGGAAATTTTGAAAGCTGTATCTCCTTCTGGAGATCAACTTCTTCACTTGGATTATCATCCCCTTAATGTGATGACGGACGGAGTAAATATCGTTGGAATTATTGATTGGATGAATGCGGCAAGAGGAGATTATAGATTCGATTTTTCTAGAACATATTCAATATTAGAGTTAGAGGGATTAAAGGTTTTCCAAGATGATATAGAGGTGCTTCAGACTTTCCGAAAAGGCTGGCGGGAAGGATATGAAAGCATCCTGGGCACAATGGAAAATATGTCGATATTCCATGCATGGGCGGGGAAAAGGATGCAAAGGGATATGGCTAATAGAATTCTTCCTAACGATTACATACGTATTGAACAATGGATACAAAGCTGGCTTCATTAGCTAAGAAAACCTTCTTCTTTCACGCAGTTTAACCCGGTCTTATAAGGGAAAACTCTATATAAAGAAAGGAGAGGTTTTTTTATGAGCAAAACTGTTGCGGAGGTCATATTAGACCAGCTATCTCTTTATGGTGTTAAAAGAGTGTACGGGGTGACGGGAGATACGATTATTGGTTTGCTGGATGCAATGGCAAAGCAAGACGAAATTGAATTTATACCAGTGAAACATGAGTCAGTGGCAGCTTTCATGGCATCTGCAGAGGCGAAATTGACTGGAAAACTTGCGGTATGCACCGCTACCATGGGGCCAGGTGCTACGAACTTATTAAATGGTCTGGGAGATGCCTATTCCGACAGAGCACCTGTACTTGTCATCACTGGGCAAGCTGCAACCGATAAAATAGGAACTGATTATCAGCAGTACGTGGATCAACAAGCCTTATTTCAACCTTTTGTTGAGTTTTCTACCAATTTGGCCAGCCCTAATGCTATTGGAGAGCTGCTAAGAAAGGCAGCATTGACCTCTATGGAGCAAAGAGGCGTTACTCATATTTCCGTTCCTAAGGATTTATTTCAACAAGAAACCACTTCAAAGGCAAAGCCATATCCAACTATGTTAAAGGGTGTTGGATCGTTTGGAAAAGAGGATATGCAAGAGGTTATTGCTGTGATGAATAAGGCGAAAAAACCAATAATCCTAGCTGGTGCTGGAGCAGAAGGTGCAACAGAGGCTATAGATAAGCTTTCCAAGAAGTGGGGAGCAGGCATCCTATTCAGCTTTGGAGGAAAAGGTATTTTTAAAGCTTCTACCGAGCATTTATTGCAAGGTATCGGGGAGGGAGGTAACCCTCATGCGAAGGAATTATTTCGGGAAGCAGATGTAGTGCTTGTTGCAGGAGCTACCTGGTGGCCAGATGGATATGTGCCGGAAAATGCCGATATTATATTAATAGACTTGCATTTAGAAAATGCAAACAAGCGCATCCCAGCGGATATTGGCATAAAAGGAGACACACAGGAGGTTATCCCGCTTTTATTGGAAGGAATATCAGGAAATCAAGAGAGCTATGACTGGGTTACCCAGATAAAAGCGGTAAAATCAAAGTGGGCCATTCAAAACGAGCAAGAAGGAAAAATAGGTGGCTCACCAGTTCATCCTTCGAGAATCGCTAGAGCTCTAGAAAATACAGTAGCAGATGATGCAATCCTAGCTATTGATACAGGGGATGTAACCGTTTGGATGAACAGAAACTTCCGTCAAACCAATCAAAAGGTACTGGTATCTGGCTACTGGCGTTCCATGGGGTTTGGATTGCCTGCAGCTTTAGCAGCCAAGTTGGCGGCTCCTGAAAAACAAGTGGTGGCTGTCGTGGGAGATGGAGGTCTTCAGATGACCTTGGCCGATTTAACTACTGCGACACAGCTCAATTTGGATATTACGGTAGTTGTATTCAACAATCGTGCGCTTCAAATGGAAAGTGATAAAATTCAGGCTGCAGGGGTAAAGGAATTAGGAACACAGCTTATAAATCCTGATTTTGTGAAAGTAGCGGAGGCTTGTGGCTGGAAAGGCTACCGAATTACAGAGGATAGAGGGATGGAAAAAATATTGGAGGAAGCATTAGAGTGCCAAGGTCCAACACTTGTGGATATTGATACGGAACAAGCCTTTTTCCCAGAAACCGAATAAACAAAAAATCCACATCCGCTTGTGAAGGATGTGGTTTTTTGTTTAAAACATTGGAAACACATAGGATATCAGGAACCAAAGAAGCCCGAAGAAAATAATTAGGTACGCTGCATACTTGATAAAAGTAGCACCAACCAGACCATTATCTGTATGCTCCTCGCGCCGAACTTCTACTTTTCTTTCTTCCTCCATGGCTTTTGCTCCTCTCGTCTTCCATTTATTCTAAATTAGGGTAGGTAGGTTATAGATTTAATACCCTGGGAGAGTTGAAATAAACATATAGAACAAAGAAAAAGGGTGCGGATACCTAAATATGTCTATATAACGTAGAAAATGAATACTCACCATTTAATTTCAAAGGCTCTGTGACGGTCAGCCAGTAAAAGCAATATCCATATCCAGTTGGCTAGTATATTTCTCTCATATTTCCTTTCCATCTAAGAGTACTTCTATATTAAAATGGAGAGGATGAATTGGAGGGATAAAACATGACAGTTACATTACCGAATTGTCCAAAATGTGGATCAGAATATACGTATGAGGACGGATTCATGCTCGTTTGTCCAGAGTGTGCGCATGAATGGTCACCGAATGAGGAGCAGGAAGTTGATGAAGATATCCTTGTGGTGAAGGATGCAAACGGTAATCTTCTACAAGATGGTGATACTGTTTCTATTATTAAAGATCTTAAGGTAAAAGGAAGCTCTTCTGTTCTAAAAATAGGGACAAGAGTGAAAGGAATTCGCTTAGTTGACGGAGACCACAATATTGATTGTAAAATCGATGGATTTGGAGCTATGAAGCTTAAATCGGAATTTGTGAAAAAAATCTAATAGAAAAAAGCAGAAGCTGGTTCTGGATGCTTCTGCTTTTTTCATTCATAAGTCTGAAATTATATATAATCCTCCTTGAGACTGAGCCGTAAAATCCCATCTCACTCTATAGTAGTGGTAAGGGAGGGAATATTGTGAAGATTAAACAAGTAGAGCTATACATAAGTCGTTATAATGAAACGGTTTATTTTTACGAGCATGTTCTTGGATTCCGCTTAAAACTTTGGACAGAAGAGATGGCCGATTTTCAAATTGGTGACAGTATTTTAAGGCTGATAAAGGATAAGGAAGAAAATCACTACTACTATCATTTTGCTTTTAACATTCCTGCAAATAAATTTAAGGAAGCAAAGAAATGGCTGAAGGAGAAGGTGATTTTACTTACAGAGGATGGAGAGGATGAAATAGAGTTTGACGGTAGAACGCAAGCGACCTCTTGTTACTTTGAGGATCCTTCAGGAAATATTGTTGAGCTCATTGCTCGTAAAGAGGTGGCTCCCAACTCAGATAAGCAGGAATTTACAGTGAAAAATATCCTCTCTATCAGTGAAATCAGCTTTTCCACAGAGAACATAGGAGCAGCCTATAAGCAAATGCAAGCGTTGGGCCTCGCGGTTAGTAATGATAATGATGTCCATCTGCACACATATCTAAATTTTGTGGGAGATCGGGAGGATAATGCTTTTATTTTACTTGGGCCCGTAGGGAGACGATGGTTGTTCTCGGAGAAGCGAGCTATAGCCTCCCCGGTAGTTATCGAGACAAATTACGGTAAGCTTTTTCATAAATGAAAAACACCTCTCTGCAATTAAATCAGAGAGGTGTTTTTTCTTGTTTATCCTTTTGGGAGAAAAACTTTTTCCCCTTTGCTAAACTTTCAAAAGCATCTGTATTAATCATGGTTCTTCCAAGGGTAAGTAATGTGATGAACATGACCCCTGTACCCACAGTTAGATAAATCATCGTAAATACCTTGCCGAAATCAGTTACAGGAGATAAGTTTGTTTCCACACCTGTCGGGATGAGGCTAACCACACAAAAATAAATGGCATCTAGTACCTCCCAGCCCTCTTTCTTTGTGTAGAAGAGAGTTCCCGAAAGGATAATAAAAAACAGCGTTGTAAATAACGAAAGGAAAATAGGCTCCTTAAAGGCCTTGAAAAACGCTTCGATAAAACGTTTTACGGTCAAAATAAAAGAAAGCATGCTGTTTCCACCTTACTATAAATGTTGCTCAAAACAGTATAACAAAGTGGGATGTGAAAAACAGTTACAAATTTTCAAACAAACGGATTATAAAAGCTTCGGTTTATTTTAGAAAAAGTCATCCTGATTTTGATAAAATCTTTGTAGTTACTTTTTGTATGTTTATTTCTGAATGAATACCAGTAATCACATCGTATGTTTCTGCAAAAGAGCGCTGATTTAGTGCAATACCGATATTATCCAATGAATTGATGTAGAGTAGTGGTTCGCCTATATCAGCTGCAGCGAAGGAACGACCATACGTTACATTTCCTTCGAACACGGCATGACCGTTATTTTGAATGGAAACATAGAAGCTATCTCCGTATTCAACCCCAAGCTCTTTGAATTGTAATCGACCTATATTCGTCCAAAGATTACCAAAGGGATGGTCAATAACATCGATAACCCCTTGTACGGTCCCATCCTCAATAAAGGATTCCTTTAAAGGTAACTCCACGATTGTATTGGTTGATGAAGCAGGCCCCACTTGGTTATAGTCAATGACTCCCGATGCCAGGCGAGCACCAGTATAGGCGAATATATCTCGGCCATGAAAAGTGTGAGATTCCCCTGAATTCGGAAGGCGATTAACCGATTCATCAATTACTCGAACCTCCTTAATTCCGATAAATCTTTTCACATGAGTAAGCGTTCCATTGTCCGGAGTCACGATATACTGATCCTTCGCTGTTTTCACCACGACACTTCTTCTGTCTGATCCAACGCCTGGATCTACGATTGAAACAAACACTGTATTTTCTGGCCAATAATTAATTGTTTGCCATAATCGATACGAGGCCTCCCAAATATCAAAGGTAGGAATTTGATGAGTTAAATCAAAAATAGGCAGTCCACGTTCCACTGTATTAGCTACCCCATGCATCGCGCTAACCGCTCCATCACTTATTCCAAAATCTGACTGAAACACTAACAATCCTTTTGACATATCAAACACTCCTAAGCTGTTTTTATTTTCAATTGAGGAGAATCAGCATGTAAAAAATCCCGCCCTCCTCAATCATTCATCATTGATTGAAAAGGACGAGATATATCTCGTGTTACCACCTTTTTTCACTGCTTACTCACATAAGCAGCCTCAGCAAGTGTAGAATTTCTGACATGAATTCTAGACTCGTGGTATGGATAACGGGTACCAAATCCCGCGTCCGCCTAAGGTGCACTTGCACGTTCGATGGAGTGCTCAGAGGCCATTGTTCAAATGGAGTATTTTCTGCTTCTTTTCAGCTGCCGAAGCTCTCTTGAAGAAATTCAACCATTTTACTTTTTCTCTTCATCGCATTAACTTATTATAGAGAATTTACACTCAATTCAGAACACTGTCAATACATTTTAATGAATTTTTCATCAATTAGAACCTTACTATATTTATTTATGCTTAATTGTGAAAGCAATTGCTCGGAAAAAGGGAGCTACTGCTCGAAACAGGCGCAGTACTGCGCGGAAAAGAGGAGCTATCGTTCGGTAATGTGTATCTATCGCGCGGTTAATATTTGGAGAGGCAGCTATTGCTCGAAAAAAGGGAGTTACTGCTCGAAAGAGGGGTAGTACTGCGCGGAAAAGAGGAGCTATCGCTCGGTAATGAGTACCTATCGCGCGGTTGATTTTTGGAGAGAAAGATATCGAGCGATGGCCTGTGCCTATCGCTCGATACTTTGGATTGCTCCTACAAATGAAGGGCTTCCCATTCCTCACGTAGAATACCCATTCTTATAGAATCATAGTAATGACCGTTGTAATAACGGACTTTTCTTATTCTTGCTTCTTGGGTCATTCCAAGCTTTTCGCCAACGCGAATCATACGCTCGTTACCAGACCAGGTTGTATATCCTACTCGAACCAGAGGCAGCGTTTGGAATAAATGATTCATCCAAAGTTTTAAGGTCCTTGTCCCCAAGCCATTTCCCCAGCTCGGTGCTTCGTGAAAGACGATGCCCATTTCTAGCCAATTAGAAGGCTCATGCTCCCAATAATAAGAGACGATGCCACATACAATGCCGCTTACTTCGATTGCCCAGAAGCTTTCACTATTTACATAGCAATCTGCTTTTTCCATAAACGTTTCATATGGAACTTGCTTATACTCATAGTAAGGTGCATCCCATTTTTTCCATTCAGGAGACTCTTCCTTGTGAATGAGCTCCCAAAGTCTTGGAAGATCCTCAGTCTTTACTTGGCGTATAATTAGTTCTTTGTCTTGATACAAGTTATTTTCCTCTTTTCAGTCGTTTAGTTTTTCATTTATTGATTGAAAAGAGCTGCTGTTTGCAGAGATTACTTTTCAATCACCTTTGTTTTGTTTTTCATCTGTAGACACTTCCTTTCTAAAATATTAGCTTTATTATAAAGTATTATTGGAAATATTCGCAAAAATTTTAAGAAAAACTACTTCTTTCTTATATAGTTTATGAGAAAATAAAATAATCTGAATCCTCTTGGTGGACGTAGGAATAAAGTAAAAGTGTAAGGGGGCAAGAACCATGAAGAAAACCACCATTTATTTGATAAGACATTGTAAGGCAGAGGGGCAAGAGCCTGATGCAGCGCTTACGGAACAAGGTAAGCAGGATGCAAAAGAACTTGTTCAAATGCTTAGTGATACAAAGGTAGATCATATCCTTGCTAGTCCCTATAAGAGAGCGGTCGATACCATTAGGCCGTTAGCGGAGAAGTTGAACCTTGAAATACAGAGGATAGAAGGACTAAAGGAGCGAGTGCTGAGTGATCAGCCGATGGATGATTGGTTGGTAAAACTAGAGCAAAGCTTCACAGACAAGGATTTAGCGTTTGAAGGTGGAGAGTCGAGTAGAGAAGCTCTATCGAGGATTTTGAATGTTATTGAGGAGATGGTGAATAACGAAGAAATGAACCAAGTTGTCCTAGTTTCTCATGGGAATCTGCTGTCATTATTAATTAATCATTACAATTCGGCATTTGGATTTCAGGAGTGGGCGAAAATGAGGAATCCTGATTTCTTTATTTTAGAATTGGAGGGGAATAATGCTCGAATTACTCATCATCGTGAAGTAAATAAAAATCCTGTCCTCTAAATTGGACAGGATTTTTGCTTACGACTCTTTTGTGTTTGAAGGAATTCGAACGTTATTTAATCTTTCTTGTTCTTGCTCAGCGATTATTTCATTATCCTCCGCGTTGTCACGAGTAACCTTTTGGGTCAGGATAGCACCTACTGCTACTAAAATCATCACCGCAATATAATATCCCTTTTCGTTTAGCTGTAGATTGTCTGCATTATACAGACCGATACTGAACATCAAAACCCCTGCGAAAAACGTAAAGTAAGCTAGCACTGTGAAAGCCATCGTATTACGACGTCTATATCTCTTCAATCGAGTCCTCCCCTTCCTTATATTACTATTCTATGAATATTATTATAATAGATGACGCATGAAAAATGTTGCAAAAATTTACTTGTTTTTTCATTTTTAGAGGAATTATATCACAAAAGGTAGAAATTTGTATAAATGAAACTTACAGAAACGGAGATATAGAAATGACTATACACCTGATGGAAACAGCTGAAATAAATGCGTTAAAGTCAAGACTCCAGACCATACAGTCACTAAAAGGAAACCCAATGAAAGTGAATATCTTAAAAAGAGGGGATATGTATGGCTTTCAAGCAAAAAATATCCCTGGACCTGCGTTCAATACAATAAGGGGAATAAACGAAGAAGATCTTCCTCAATTAGATGAGCTTTTCTCTCATTACGAAGAACAAGGAATTTCCTTTCGTATAGAAGTGTCTCCTGTTAACGGGTCGGAGAAAGTATTTCGGAAGCTAAGTGAAAAAGGCTTCTATCAATCTGGCTTTCATTGCTCTTTTATAGGAGATATAAATAATGTTCTGTTAAAGGAGTATCCTGCAGACACAGTCATCAAAAGATTGAAGGAGGATGAGTTTCCCCTCTTTGCAAATATCTATGTTACATCTTTTGGTTTGCCGGCATTCATTACAGAAGGGGTTCGACAAAATAATGAGGTTCTCTATCATGTGCCGGGATGGGAATTTTACCTTGCCTATTATCGTGGAGAGCCGGAGGGGATCTCAGCTTTATACATAGAAAAAGAAGTTGCAATGCTTTCTGCGGCAGCTACTCTTCCTGAATATAGAGGTCTTGGGATTCAGACGGCTCTCATTGGTGAAAGGGCCCAATCTGCGAAGCAAAAGGGAGCAAGATATATTGCATCGGAGGCTGCCTTTGGAAGTGACAGTTATCGCAACATGCTTAGAGCTGGGTTACAGCTGGGCTATACGAAATCATTATGGACGAAGCTTTAGGAGGACCAAAATGGAATTAACAACCGTTGTTAGAAATGCGCTAGGAATAGTTGGATTTCCTTTTACGTTCATGAATTTAGCTATCCAACGACAAGGCAAAGTCGCACCCCCAGGCAGAATAATACAAACCTCCACTTCGGCCTTGCATGTAATAGAAATAGGCGAGGGACCGGTCACTGTCATTTTGGAAGCTGGTCTCGGTTCCTTTTCAATTGATTGGTATGCTGTTCAGCCTGAGCTCAAAAATGCAAAGGTTGTGGCCTATGACCGAGGTGGTTACGGGTGGAGCACAACGCATAGAAAGACAATGACAATAGAGGATACAGTCAGAGATCTAAAGGAGCTCGTGGAATGTCTGCAATTAGAGCCGCCATTTGTATTGGTGGGTCATTCATTTGGAGGTCTTTCCATGAGGTTATTTGCGGCTAGATATCCTGCGTTAGTTGCGGGGTTAGTACTGATAGATTCTGTCCATGAGAATCAATATAGGAAAGAAAAATATAACCATTCATACAAACGTCTAGTTACGTTTGGCTATATAACATCGTTAATAGGAATTCCAAGATGGATCAATCAAAGAGTGGGAAGAAAGTTTTTACATAAGGACTTAGAAAAGCATCTCACCTATACAGGCTTTCACCTTACGTCTTATCAATCGTTGTATCGGGAGTATCGTGATACTATACATGCTGTGCCTTTGCTAGAGAATACTCAGTTACATAAAGAGCTACCTGTCGTTGTAGTGAGCTCGAATAACCCATCTAGTCAATGGGAAAGACAGCAAGCATTGTTAGCCGGGTTAACGCTAAATACAGAATGGATACAGACAGAGCATGGTCATTCTATCCATTTGGAAAACCCGCAGTTAGTCATTGATGTAGTTCAAAACTTAATAACAGAATCTTCCGCAATAAAAGGACATGTTCTTTCTTAAGTTTTTTACGTCATTCCATTAAATTGCAGAATGAAGAAATCGATATTGAGAACGAAACCACGTCTGGTTTGAATAGAGCAGCATAGCACATGGCTGTTTCTAATGAATTCTTAGAAACGAAGCAACTAAGCGCATGTGAAATAAACTATTCTCGGAGCTAGATTAACTAAAGACAAAAAGACTCTTTTATCCCGCATTAAGGGACAGTAAGACTCCCATTTCAAGATGGCAAAAGAAAGAGACAGCTAAGTGGGAGATCAACTGTCCCTAAAAGCCCGATTGGTTCAACTAATGATTGGTGGGGGATGAAAGAAAACCCCCACCAATCAAAGTTTCACTTTATTAAAAGGAATATCTCTTCCTTCCACGAATAATGATAAGATATATTATTTAATTGGGGGAGTTCTATGTTAACAGAGATAGAAATTGAGCAGCTTTACTCGACAGTTGAGCATATGGAGGAGTTGTCCGAGCTATTAATACAGGTAGTAGAAGATGGGGCATCCATTGGTTTTTTACCACCGATAGCATTAGCAGAAGCAATGGATTATTGGGAAGAGGTAATCAATCCAGATGTTCTTTTATTAGTGGCTAAGAAGAATAATCGAATTGTTGGGAGTATACAGCTGCACTTATGCTCCAAGCCGAATGGGTTACACCGAGCAGAAATCTCGAAGCTAATGACACATCCTCATTATAGGAGAATCGGGATTGGTCGCCTCCTCATGGAGACGGCAGAAGAGATGGCAACTGCAAGAGGGCGATCGCTGATTGTATTAGATACTCGAGAGGGAGACCCTTCTAACCTCCTTTATACATCGTTAGAATATGAGAAGGCAGGGGCAATCCCTTTCTATGCAAAGTCTGCAGACGGAAATTTAGATTCTACTATCTTTTATTACAAAATGATAGGTAAATAGAAGTGATTGGCCTGTGGAAATTTAATAGTAGATATAAAGTCATGCACATCTTCTGGGAGATGTGTTTTTTTATTTGGCATAAGTGCCTATAGAATCATTTGTAACGAAAAATATGAGAGGGAATAGCGGTGTATAGGGTATTTTGAATTACATATTCAGTCAAAAAGAAGAAAAACAACAATCTATTTGTAGAAAGATTAGAAGTTTAGTAGAAAAGATTGCCCGCAAAAAATGCAGTCTTATACTAAGATTAATCTCCTGATTCAAAAGTTCCGTGGGTATATCGGGAGGATTGATAATAATAAACTTTATGACTATAGGGAGGGAATGTGTTACTGAAAATGAATAAATCCTCTTACTCTTCTGGGTAAAATGAATGGACAAAACGAGAAAGGAGTCTAGGTTTGATTGAGAAAAGTATTAACTATATTGTTGATTCTATTAATAGTAGGATCAGGCACAATTTATGCATCTGAAAGCAAATTTTCACATCCTATTTTAGAGTGGTATGATCGGTCCTTTAATAAGGATTCTGAGAGATTACTGGAAGTTACTGACTCCGGGTTATTTAAATTCTCGAATAATGCGAAGCTGCTTGTAACAATTACTACTGAAGAAATAGATAAAAATCTATCAGAAATTTTATTAAAACAGGTAAAGAAGTCGGTTTCTACGATAAATGACTACCAAGAAGATAGCAACAATCTAATAGAAGAGACAGTGACCACATTAAGCAAAGAAGAATTAGAAGATGAGCTTGATAGTGCGGCTGTTGAAGAGGAATTAGAAGAGGATATTGAAAATATCTTAAAAGAAGTTTTAAACAACAATTAGTATCGCTAATGTTTTTCTTTCGTTTCATTAATGCTAAAGGGGTTATTTTATGCTGAAAACAGTTAAGGGTAAAGTCATAGCAGGAATAGCAGTTGTGTTCTTGTTTGTAGGTGGGGGAGTAGCTTTTGGAGCGACTAATGCTGGAGGCAATCTGCAAACATGGTATAACACAAAATTTATTAAGTCTTCTTTACTTATGACAGCGAATACTGCCAGTTATATAAACGGTAAAAAAGATATTCTAACTAATGAATATGCAAGTATCAAAACGAAAGCTGAAGAAACTATTAAAGCTACAAAAGAAAGGGAAAGCTTAGCAAAAGCAGATGCTATTAATGCTGCTAAAGAAGAGCATGTTAAAACATTAAACGGTAAGTCAAGCCAGATTGAAACGTACATGGATGGTCAGTTCAAATTCATTGAAGAGGCAGCTCAACTTGCTATCAAGGAAACTGGAGAAGAAGTGTTAGATTTGTCATATAGTGATTTGCTATTATTTACTGGTTTGGCAGGTGAAACTGCAAATGAAACTATGGAAAAAGAGCTTAAAGATGCTCAGGGTAAAGCCGTTGCTGATCTGGAAATTGCAATTAAAGAAGCAAAGTTATTGCTCCAAGGGCAATTAGATGTCAAAGCGGCCGATTCTACTGAAACAATAAAAAGTATGATTGATAATAAAACTTTAGAATTGGAAAATTTAATTTCCAGAAAGAAAGACGAGTTATTAGAAGAACAAAAAATCATTATTAGTGAAAGGGCTATTGAAATAGAAAATGAGGCTAAGGCGGTGCTTGACTCAGTAATTAAAGAAATAAACAAATGATGAAATAGAGAAAAGGATATCACAAAATCCTTTATTCTCTAAAATGGAGGACATCATGCTAAGTAGAATAGATAAATACAAAAAAACAGGAAGAAGAAAGCTACTAATAGTAGTATGTTCATTGCTATTTTGTTTTGCATTGGTGGGGAGTATTGGGAATGCAAACGCTAATGAAGATATAACAAGCATCTTAACTAATTGGTTTACAAATAAAAAATCACAATCTATTCAACAAATAGAAGTGGCCATAAATGATGAAAAAAATCTATTGGTTGCTGATCTAAAAAATACATTGACTTCTGAAATGAAAGTAGTAAATGAAGAGTTAGAGAGTTACACCCAACAAGAAATTTCTATTAGAGTCGATAATTTGCGAGCACATGCAGAAGAGTTGAAAAATAAATTAAAGTCGGACAAAAATGCTCAAGAGTTAATTGTACAAGAAAATCTTGATGCCATTGTAGAGAATGCTATTGCTTTAATGAATGGTCAAGTGGCTGAGCTATCATTACAACCTATTCATACAATAGAGGGACCTTCGGAAGAAACAAATAATGGTGAGTCTGTTCAACCAGATGAAGTGATAACAAACCCAGTAGATTCTTCAAGTTCCCCTAATAATTCAGAGGAAACTGTTACGCCTAATATAGTTCCTTGATTTGACAATGTTTTAAATGATGTCGATGTTCCTAGGTGAAAATATTCACGTGTTACAAAAATGGTGCAATATTTGTAAAAATATAAAATAAAAATCAAAAAACATCAGAGGAGAATGAACAATGAAAATCGTAAAAACAGTTAAAGGGAAAGTATTAATTGGAGCAACGGCAATCGCATTATTTACAGGAACAGGAGTAGCGTTCGGGGCTTCGGATGCAGGAACGAGATTAGAAAATTGGTTTAAGATCCAAGTTGGTTTGTCAAAAGAAAGTACAATTACTAGTGTAAATGGATATATTGATGAGAAAAAACCGGAATTGCTAGCTGAATATAACGAGAAAAAAGTTGCGGGTGGGGAGAAAATTACCAACCTTGGTAAAACATCTACAACTGATGTAAATAACAAAATTGATAAAAGTGTGAAGGAGCATAAAGATGCAATTGCGAAAAAGAAAGCTGAGCTAAATACTTATGCTTCCAATGAATTTAGTAAACTACTGGATTCAGAAAAGAAAAGACTGCGCGACTTATCTAACCAAGTAGCTGCAGCAGCTCAAACGGATACAGATAATTTTACTGGTGAAAAAGGAAGAAAAGCGCTAGAGGATTTAGAAACAGAAATTGGAGCAAAAGCAGAGCAAGCGGCAGCTGATTTAGAAACTGCAATCGCTAATGCAAAGACAGAATTAGGAAATAATTTGGATACGGTTGAAGAGACTACTTTAGTAGAGCTTAAGAAGATAGTAGATAAACATATTGCTGATTTACGTATTTGGACGACGAATATGATTAACTTCTCTGTACAAGAGCAAACCGATCTGATTGAAGACAAGGCGAAGGAATTAGAGGCTGCAGCAATGGATGACATTCGAGAAATAGTAGAAGGAATCTAAATTGTCTCTAAAATTACTCGGAATAAATAAAGTGTATATAAAAGAAGCTTTCCGTCTAGGAAGGCTTCTTTTTACTTTATGAAGTAATTTTTTTTACTTTTTAAAATAAAATCACTTGCATTTGAGCGTAATTAATATTACTATTTAAAGTAACAGGAAGGAGTGGGAGAAAATAGAAGATATTCGTTTAAATGTAGCATTACTTCGTAGAAAGGTACCGAATCTGACTACGGCGGCAAAATCGATTGGCATTCGACCGGCTACAGTATCCAATTTATGTACAGGGAAAATTGATTTGGGGAAAGCTGAGGTACGCACGCTTGTGGGTTTGGCGTCTTTGGCAAATTGTTCGTTGGACGAATTAGTGATAAGAGGGGAGAAGGTTCATATGATTCAAACGGGGATTAAAGCTCTAGACTTCTTTGCTCCATTAGTAAAGGAAGGGACAACTGGCTTGATCGCACGTCCGGGAATGGGGCAGCTAGTTATTTTAGCGGAGCTTTTACACAATTTGAAAGGCAGTAATTACAAGACAGTGTTTTTATTACCAAAGGGAGAAAGTAAGGAATTAGATGGGACAGTTGAGCTTGCAGACATAACAAGTTCCTCTATAGAAGAAACACTTGAGAAGTTCAAGGGGTTAACAAGTGATATTATTTTTATTACTGATCGTAGCTATGTTGTTTCTGGAGAGTTGTTTGACTTACAGGAAAAGCTGTTTAAAGAAAACCTTCCACCGATAACGACTATTCTTTTAGATTTATCAGGAGAGGTAGTAGACGAGGATATCCCTTATGGTCCTCTAGAAACAGTGTGGCAGCTGGATGCAGAGCTTGCAGCACGTCATTTCTATCCGGCGCTTCATCCACTTTACTCAACATCTTCTCTACTTGAAGGGGTCGATTTGGACCAGCGCCATTTTGCCTTGAGACAGCGTGCTTTGAAGCTATTAAGACGATATCGTGAGCTACGTGCGATGGTAACGGTACATGGTATGGAGAAAATCCCGACAGTTGAAATGGAAACCTATAAAAGGGGTTCTCGTTTAGAGGCTTATTTTACTCAACCTTTTGCTGTTGCAGAAGAGTTTACCAAGCAACCTGGGAAAAAGGTTACTTTATCTGAGACCTTGGATGACGTGGAAGCCATTTTAGATGGCAAAGCAGATGATATGGAAATCAAAGAGCTGACGTTTATAGGAAGCTTAGCTTAAAACTTAAAATATATAATACCATGAACTTAGTGTTCATGGTTTTTTGTTGTTCACTCTCCTGTTTGTTTGTCGGGAAACCCAGGAATATTTTTTATTTCCTCCTTTAACGTTTAAGTGATTCTTATCGGGGAAAACTAGATAATAATTTAGTTGATGGGTAGGAGGTTGCTATGACTACTGTTAAGAGAGTCCTTGATAGGGAAAGTCAGCGAAGATATGCCAAGCAAAATTTGTGGACAGGAGTATTGTTTGGGCTCGGAATAGTCGCATTTATAGACGAGGTGGTCTTTCACCAACTATTGCACTGGCATCATTTTTATGACAAGTCCACAAAGGATATAGGATTAGTCTCAGATGGGATTTTTCATGCTTTTAGCTTTTTTGCCACTATTGGCTCCGCTTTTTTACTAGCTGACTTACATCGAAAGCATGGATTTTGGGTAAAACGTTGGTTAGCAGGAATATTTTTAGGCTCAGGAATTTTTCAACTATATGATGGGACTATTCAGCATAAGCTTATGGGCTTACACCAGATACGATATGGTGTAGATATACTTCCTTATGATATTGTTTGGAACGTGATTGCAGTTCTATTGATTCTAGTGGGAGTAGTGCTTATTTTTCAGACGAGGAAAGATTTATGAATCAGCACTTGCATCAAGAGGTACTTGGTCAATCCTTTGAGGTTGCACAATATTTACTTGCAGTCCCATTTGTTTTATTCCTTTACCTTTACTTGCTTGCAGTTGTTTTATCGAACCGCCATAAGAAAAAATGGCCGTATTATCGCACTGTCTTTTGGGGGATCGGTACTTTACTTGCGCTTCTCAGTGTAATTGGACCATTGGCAGATAAGGGGCACACTGATTTCCGATTTCATATGCTTGGTCATTTACTTTTAGGAATGCTTGCTCCTTTCTTGATGGCCTTGGGAGCGCCAATGACGCTCTTTCTCAGAAGTCTGCCTGTACAGTCTGCACGTAAGGTTACCAAGTTATTGCATCGTAAGTTTTTTGGCTGTTATCAGCATCCATTCGTTGCAGCCGTACTTAATATTGGGGCGCTTTGGTTATTGTATACCACCAGCTTATATGAATTAATGCACCAGTATGCGTGGATATATTTTGTCGTTCATATACACGTCTTCCTAGCCGGGTATTTGTTTACGATTTCCCTTATTTATATTGATCCTACGTCTCATCGAAAAGGATATCTATATCGCACAATTATTTTTGTTATGGCTCTTGCAGGTCATAAAATACTTTCCAAATACATTTATGCTAATCCACCATTTGGAGTATCTAAAGAAGAGGCGGAAGCAGGAGCGATGCTGATGTATTATGGTGGAGATGCGATAGAAGTATGCTTAATCACTCTTTTGTTTTTTCATTGGTATAAGGCTACAAAACCAAAAACAAACTATTTACAAGCCGAAACTACTTAAAGAAAGGCAGTGAGGGTTATGTATGTAAAAACTTTTTTGATGAAATTTATCATGACTTTTGCTCTTATGTTGATTGTATTAGGTTGGTACTATGATGTCGGTTTACTTAATGTACTTATTACTGCGATAGCGGTGACGGTCCTCGGGTATATTGGAGATATCTTTCTTTTGCCAAGAATCGGGAATGCGCTTGCTACGTTGGGGGACTTTATTTTAGGGGGCCTGATTGTCTACGGTGTGGGAACGTTACTATATGATGAAATACCAGTTGGCACAGCAGCCTTTGTTATTTCCATCATATTGATTGTAGGAGAAATGTTTTTACATCAATATATAGAAAACAGAGTTTTTGAGCCCCAGACAACTGATCCGAGGGATAAGAAAGGGTATTATGAGCGAGTTGCGTTATATAACGAATATGCTGAGTATAAACAAAAAATGAATAAATAAGATGTATAATCCCTCCCCTTTTAGCCATTCTAATATTGGTTAATCAAGAAGGGAGGGTATACTGATGGATAACAAAAACAACCGTAACGAAAATGATTTCAACCGCAACGAGCGCAATCGTAACAACAATAACAACAATAACAACAACAATAACAATAACAACAATAACCTAGAGTTTGGTGACGATTTCAACTTCGAAAACCTAAACGAATTGGATAATAACAACCGTAATAACAATAACCGCAACAATAACAATGACAACAACAACCGTAATAACAACAAAAGATAATAACAATTAGTATACAAGGGCAATCTTACTATAAGGTAAGATTGCTCTTGTTTAATTTAGCCTGCAAGACGGGTAAAGGAGAGGAAAGGGGTGAGGCTGATGAAAAGTGATATGAGTAATGAACTGAGTATTAAAAAGGCTTATGCAACCTTCATGTTTCCTTTTGCTTTTCAAGAAAAAAGACGAAAAAGATTAATGGAAACCTTGACTGATAATGGATTCACGTATTTTAAATTAGAGAGAGAAGAGCTACAGGACAAGTATTATGGTAAGAATGTAAAGATTATACACGAGGAGCTAGACCAATATTTTTTGCCTTATATAGAAGATAAGCTATTTCCTACGACCACTGCGAATAGAGGGTTTTTACGCTATTCAAAACAGTTTAGCGATCAGTATAGTTGGCAATTAAGGGGAGATACGATGGATTTCCATCTTAATAGCTTAGATATTACTCTCTGTCCATTTGGTATAGGGGTCGTTACCTTAAGAGTGGAGTTAGTGGATGACGTGGAATATACGTTGTCTGAGGTCCTGAATTTTATTTCTCATTTTAGAGTGATGGAGCCAAAACTTACAGAAGAAAAAGGTGTGCGAATTTTTTCAGAAGGAAAAGAGATAAAAACGACCAATGCGTTAATTATGGAGCACCTATGTCCTTCCGTTAAGCCCTTTATCGTAAGCTCCAATAAGTTGGCTGGTTACTATGGCGGTCTTCCTTTCTTTGAGGACGAAAGAATGCTTTCTTCTGCGTTTCTTATAGCTGATGAGCAAGAAGAAATAACAAATGAACAGTTGTATAGAATTTCTAGATTGGATGGTAAGGATATAGAAGGGAAACCCTTAATTTCGAGTAATAACAAAGAATATATTGATCAATATGTGCAGAAGAATACTTATGATCGCTGGGCGCCTCTTACATATCTGATATTTTCTGAAAACACCCAGATGACTGTTACAATAAAACCCAGAGAGCTGCTTGATAAGGAAATTGCCGCTTTTATGAGCACCGATTATTACAATCTGTTACTTCATTATTATTACAAGGTTATGCTGCTACGCTTGTCCTTTGAATATAGCGAAATTACATGGGTGAAGGATAAGGAATATGTAAAAGAACTCATGGAGCGTATATCGAAGTTTTATTCGAGATATTTCTTTGGATTAATCTCTTCTAGATCAGAAGGAAAAGAAATAACGAATTTCTTAAGAAACAGCTTTCAATTAGAAGCATTGTTTAATGAAGTCTCTAATACACTTAATGACTTATATCGAGGTCAGGCTAACCAAATAGATGCAAGACAAAATGCCTTGTTATTTATGCTCACCATTTATACGGTCGTTTCGGGTATTTATGGAATGAATCTAGTAATTGAGGATTGGGAGGATTTTACAGATTGGTCAAAGGTTCCGGGATATTCATTCTTTGAATGGGTAGCACTTTTAACAGCTCTAAGCGGAATAGGGATTGCTATAACAATCCTCGTTATGTATGGATGGAATGGTGTGCGTGATAAGTATAGAAAGTGGAAGAGAACGAATGAAATGTAAATATGGTTAAAAGAGTAGGCAAATAGGTATTCTTGTCTGCTTTTTTATTTTGAATATCATAATTATAATTATTTGACTGTTCTTTATTTAGATAAAGAGTTATAATTCCGAAATAGAAATAAATAAGAACGGAGCAACAGCACGTGAATCAAGAAAATACCTCTAAGTCTATCATCATTCCATTAGTAATATCCATCGTTGCCATTTCCTTTGCTGCTATTTTTGTAAAATGGTCTAATGCGCCAGCTACTATTTTAAGTATGTATCGAATGATTCTTGCTAGCTTATTGCTTGTTCCGGTAGTTTGGCTCAAGAGAGCTGAGTTTAAAAAGATTAGTAAGCGTGAGTGGGGGCTATTGTTTTTTTCGGGTATGTTTTTAGCTCTACATTTTGCCCTTTGGTTCGGATCACTAAAGCTTACCACTGTTGCAAGCTCTACGATTATTTTAGCCTTACAGCCTATTGTTGCTTTAATAGGTGGGGTGCTGTTATTTAAAGAACGTACCACTAGACAAGCCTTATTGACAATGGGCATAGCAGTCTTAGGAGCGATGATGGTAGGGTGGGGAGACTTTGGTCTAAGTAAAAATGCCATCTTAGGCGATATCCTATCCTTTTTAAGTGTTATCGCTGTGGTCGGCTATTTATTGATAGGTCAGAGTGCGGTAAAGAAGGTATCCCATTGGATTTATAGCTTTTGTGTTTTTGGCTTCGCATCCATTGCTTTAATTTTTTATAATATTGCTACTTCTGTACCTTTGGTTGGCTATGACTCAAAGGAATGGGGAATATTCTTATTGCTTGCGGTGGTACCAACTATTTCTCATTTAATAAACAATTGGCTCTTAAATTATGTGAATGCCACCACAATCTCTATGAGCATTCTTGGAGAGCCTGTGGGAGCGACCATTTTAGCGGCTATTATTCTTGGAGAGAGGATAGTAGCTTCTCAAATGGCGGGAGGACTAATAGTTTTAGTAGGTGTGTTCTTATTCCTCATGCAGCAAATCAGAGGACAGAGAAGAGTTAGTGGATAGTAAGGGGGATTCACCGTGGATATAGGAGCAATGGGAAAGCTGATTTTATCAATGGCTATCTTTGGGTCTATTGGTCTTTTTACAACGAAGACAGGAATCCCTGCTGCAGAGCTGGTATTTGTTCGATGTATTTGTGCGACACTTTTTCTTGGTATACTCTGGCTGTTAACTAGACAATACAAGGTAGAAGTTTGGGAGAAACGGGAAATTTTGCAAACGATGATCTGTGGTATATTTCTTGTTCTTAACTGGGTATTTCTTTTCAAAGCATTTGAAGTGACATCTATTACTGTAGCCATTACTATCTATAACCTAGCTCCAATTTTCGTGCTGATTTTAGGAACGTTCTTTTTGAAGGAGCGAATGACTACTTCTTCACTCCTTGCTGTTCTCGTCTGTTTTGTAGGTAGTGTCTTGATCGTCGGGTTAAAAAGCTTAGAATCAATGACGGACTTTTTGAATTCGGGATTTTTATGGGCATTACTTTCTGCGTTTTGTTATGCCATGACTATGCTGCTTGGAAAAGGAATTAATACACTGAGTGCTTATGCTACTACTTTTATACAGACGATAGTTGGAATAATTATTCTCTTGCCTTTTATACAGTTTGACGTTTTCCAAGGACTAACAACGTCTAATTGGCTGTATATATTAGGTACAGGACTTATACATACAGGTTTTGTCTATTATCTGTTCTTTGACAGCATCAGAAAGCTATCAACTGCGGTTATTTCCGCCTTGGTGTTTGTAGATCCGGTGGTAGCCATATTGCTAGATGTTTTTTTGTTAGACTTTCATCCTACCTTGTTACAGGTAGCGGGTATACTATTCATCTTCAGCGGAATCGTGTACACCTTATACTTGCCAAAGAAAAGCCTTGAGACATAACCATCTCAAGGCTTTTTTCATCTAGTTTTGAAGGCTTTTTCTTCGAATAGGTATGAGAATGAATGTTGCGATTAAGACAAGCAAAGCAATTCCTACTGCGGAGTAGAATAGTCCGCCATATCCATTCTGAGCAGCAGTAACTGTAACTTGTTGGAGACTGTCTAAAATAGCTTGCTTCAACCCGGGATCTTGAATTTGACTTATTACCTCTGACATTGCTTCCTGAGAAAAATCATTTCCTTCCGCTGAAATACTAGTAGTAATATTCTCTAATTCTTTCAAACCTTCTTGGCTAATGCCGGAATTTTGTATGTTGTTTTGTAAAATACCAGTAAAATCGTTTTTAAAAAGGGTAGGTAGCTCGTTAAATCCACGTGCGATAAATCCTGCATAAATAGTAGGGGCAATTGTCATTCCGATTTGTCTAGTCAGCGAGAGGGTTGCCAGTGCAGTCCCCTTATCAGTCAATAGTTTTTCTGTTGCTAAAATATTTAATGGGGCACCTAAGATAATTCCCATTCCTAAACCAGCAATACTGGAAGAAACAACAAATTGCCATTTTACTTCAATCCAGGTTGGGAATAAAAGAAAGCCAATTGCAGAAATCAATCCAGACATGAATACGGCTAATATTGGACCTTTTTTGTCTACGAGTATGCCTCCAGCAGCAGCCCCGACACCAGCTGCTAGTGCTAATGGTGTCATCCAATATCCTGCATTTTCTTGTGCGATGCCTAGTACTTGTTCAGAAAATGCAGGTACGAAAATCATACCTGCTAGCAATGCCCCAGAGAAAGCACCGATAAGCAAGGTAAGTAAAAAAGTGGGCTGTTTTAGTAAGAGGATAGGAAGAATAGGGTCTCCACCACGTTTTTCAATTCTTCCCTCATATATTAATAAAAGAATAAATATTGCAATACCGCCAACTATAAACCCGTATACATTAGGTTGTAGTAGGCTCTCTAAGAATTGAACACCTTCAATGTTGGTTAACCCATACATAATACCAAGAATAGCGAAGGATAAAAGAATGGTTCCTAGTAAGTCTAGCTTCCCTGGTGTAGGATCTGCAGTTTCTTCTAGCTTTAAAAATCCTAAAATGATTAAGGTGATTGCGATGGGAACGTTTATGAGAAATAAAAAGTGCCAGCTTCCAGTTAAGTCTAGTAAGATACTTCCGATGTTCGGCCCTAACACAGCTGCGATTCCATTCATACCGCCTAGCATCCCAAGAGCCTTTCCTTGTTTTTCTGGAGGTAGTGTACTAAGGACATGGGAGCTGCCAATGATAAAAATACCTCCCCCACCAAGCGCTTGTATAAACCTTGCGATTAGGTAAAAGGTGAAATTTGGACTCAATGCTACAAGTAAAGATCCAAGGCCAAAGATGGCAATCTCAATAATAAATAATTTCTTTCGTCCGTATCGGTCAGAAAGCTTACCGATGATTGGAACACTAATAGCCAGACCGAGCGTATAAAGTGTTACTCCCCAAGCACCCCAATTTGGTGATACTTCAAATGAATCGTTGATCGTTGTAAGAGCCGCACTAATAATGCCGTTATCAAGTGCAGCCATAAATACGCCAATAGAAAACAAAACAATAGCCCATGACTGGGAGGATCGTTTTTTTGCCACCCGTTACCCCTCCTTTTATTTGGATAAAAATGTAATTAAGTTCATTCAAGTATAGCATTAATAAATATACGTCTATTAGAGAGGAATTTCCTCCTTTTTTCCGCTATGATAAGAGAAGTACAAACAAAGGAGCAAGAAGATGAAGTCTTTTTTTTATACACAGCCATTATCAATAGAGTTAACCCCACGCACATCTGTTTATGACGAAGAGGGGAATGAAGTGTTTAGGTTTCAACGCTACTATTCAAATAAACTAAAAAAAATAATAGATCGTACAATGGATTACAGATATTTTTTGGATTATCGCGTCTATGATTTGAATGATCAACTACTATTTGTATGTAAAAAAATATCTCGTAAAGGGAGAGTTTACTATATAGCGAGAGACATCCAAACAATGGAAGACTATATGATTTCTTATGATAAATGGAAGGAGCTAGTTTCAGACCTTCTGATTACCGGAAAAGATTTTCAAATAGTGATTGATAAAGAAATGGAGAGCAGTTGGTCTCGATTTATTTATAAAGATAAGGAAATTGCTAGGTGGAAAGCAGATGTAGCAGAGGAATTTATGGTTCACCTAGAGATAGAAGAAGACTCGCCTATTAAAAATCCTGCTTTCTTTTTAGCGATTAGCCAGTGTGTATTATTTATAGGAGCATAAGGAGCAATGGCACTTTCGTGAAGGCTGATTAATTTACAATATTCAATTATATGGTATTATATCCATATACATCGTGTGCGATGTATTTGCGGAGGGAAGAGTTTGTATGAGTAAATCGGTTAAATTAGAGCACCAACTATGCTTCGAGGTTTACAAGGCATCTAGTAATTTTGCGAAGCTATACGCAAAAACATTAGAGCCCTATCAGCTGACCTTTCCACAATATTTAGTGTTATTAGCTTTATGGGAAAAAGATGATTTGTTAGTGAAAGAGTTAGGAGAGCGTCTCGAACTTGGCATAGGTACACTTAATCCGATTATTAACCGGTTAATGGAAAGAGGATGGGTGAACAAGAGGCAGTCTGAAAAGGATAAACGGGCTTTTCTAATTTCTTTAACAGAAAAGGCAAAAAGAGCGGAACAACCAATCGCAGAATCTGTTCTTCAAAAAATAACAAGCTGTAACTTTCTAGGGCTGGATTCGGTGTTGCTGATGTCCCAACTAAAAGAGTTAAATGCTTTCTTGACTAATGTAGAGGGGTGATAGAATGAGTATTTATGAGGTTAAGGTAAAAAAGTCGGATGGCACGGAATATGATTTGAGTGAGTATAAGGGTAAGGCAATGCTGATTGTGAATACTGCCACTAAATGTGGGCTTAGTGATCAGTTTGACGGACTTGAAGATCTTTTTAAAAAGTATCAAGAAAACGGGTTGGTCGTGCTAGGTTTTCCTTCTAACCAGTTTAAGCAAGAACTTAGCAATGCAGAAGAAGCTGAGCAGGCATGTCGGATGAGCTATGGTGTTACATTCCCAATGCATGAAATCGTGAAAATTAACGGAAAAGAAGCACATCCATTGTTTGACTATCTAACTAGTAATACCAAGGGAGTCTTGTCTAATAGTATCAAATGGAACTTTACGAAGTTTTTAATTGATAAGAACGGCAATGTTGTCCGTCGCTTTGGACCTACAGAAAAGCCAGAGAGTCTGGAAGAAGATATAAAGCGTGTATTGTCTGAATAGAGTGGAAGGGCTTGGAGAAATCCAAGTCTTTTTTTATCCCGCATTAAGGGACAGTAAGACTCCCACTTCAAGATGGCAAAAGAAACGAGACAGCTAAGTGGGAGATCAACTGTCCCTAAAAGCCCGATTGGTTCAACTAATGATTGGTGGGGGATGAAAGAAAATCCCCACCAATCAAAGTTTCACTTTATAGGCTCTATGCTTACGGAGTTTATTAATCGACATATATGGCTACTAGGAAACACGATTGGTTCAAGTGGCGTACACAACTCCTATGTTTAAGGAAGAGGGATAGGAGGAATAAAGAACAAAAAGAGGAATGGGGAAGAGATATGGAGAAACTGACAGAAAAGGAACAAGTCCTTCTAGTATATTATGTTTATAACTTTTTAGAGAAAAAGGATAAAAATGAGGAAGAGCTCACGTCTGCACTGCACCAAGGAGTAAAAGAACGGTTACAGGAAGTACAAAAAGAGTTAGTGCAGGATGGATTTCTGAAGGAGCAGGAACAGGAAATCACAACCGAAGGAAGTCTTCATATAGACAGCATTTTGCACATTCAGTCCTATGCAACGGAGCGGAACAAGCTAGCATATATTAAAGACAGTCTACAAATAAATGAAATGGAATTTACTATAGAACCTATTAGAGACTATATCTATAAAAATATTGAAATGGATAAACCGTCCATACATTAAAGCACGTTGGTATCTTCCAACGTGCTATTTTTTATACAGTTAGTTTTCTTTGAGTAAGTTATATTTAACTTTTATGAAAAATGCCTCCAAAATTAGTTGAACCATAAAAAATAAAAGTGCTGAAAATACTCCGACAACTAGGAATAAAATAATTCCCTCATCCAGTATGCTAGAACTTGCTTGTATAGCTACAATTAGAAAGTAATAAAGCAAACCAGCAATTCCTCCACTAATAGCATAGCTTAATAACAAAAATAATTTATTCTTAATCTTTCTTTCTGCTACTATAGAAAACAATAATCCCACAGTCAAAAACATAGGTGCAGCAAGTATGAAATATAGAGTATAAGCGCCCATAAACGTCATATAAGAAGAATTAAGTTCTTGCTCACTTTTCGGAGTATAACCTATAAAACTTAAAATCAGACATAAGATTAATGCGCTTACTACTGCTATCATCATTTTCTTAAGTATAACGTTTAATATTTTTCTTTCCTCCTTTACGTCATGGATCAATTTAGTTTCATTGATTGTTCCATCATAAACTCCCTTCCTGTTTGCTGTTTCTTCTACAAACTATGAAAGATAGTTTTTTTCATCGTCTAGCTCCTGCGCTTGAGAGCCCATTACTGGCCTTTCTGCTCAATATTACAGACACTTAGTAAATTACCATCCGGATCCTTGAAACCGAAGCCTCCCAATCCCTCTTCGTTCACGTTGAACGATCCCACTTCGACCTGATTTTTTTTTAGCCAATGGTAAAAGTCCTTTAGGGTGGGGGTGTAAAAATCAATTACACTATGTGTCACACCTGAATACGTATTAAAGAAGGATACAGAGGTCGGTTCTTTTGTTTCAACCAAGTAAATAGTAGGCACTCCTCGTTGTCCAAACGAAAGCATGGCCGCTTTTTCTCCTTTAAATTCTAAATGCACACCAACAACGCTCATGTAAAAGTCGATAGATTTCTCTAAATTACTGACAGGAAGCTCAATAGTTGCTATACGTGATATAAAGTGAGACAAGGTTTTCCCTCCTAATATTCTTTTATAGGTATTAATTCTTCCTTATTCTGTTAAAATCCTTCTTGTTAAAATATAATGAAAATTGATACAATTTATCCATTGGGAGGGGCAGAGAATGGAGAGTTGGAACGACGTATATACCTGTCAGTAATGTCGAAAAAGCCTGCAACTGGTACGAAGAGAACTTGGGAGCAATTGTCAATTATAAGGACAGTGAAAAAGCGATATTGAACATGGCTAATCAAAGTTTTTTTCTAGTGCATGCAAAACAAGGGGAGTCCTCTAATTTTATAGATATGAAAGGAGACAGGCATTTTACAATTACCTTTGAAGTGGATGGAGAAGATCGGCTTAAAAGTTTAAGGTCAACATATCTTCAACAAGGCATGAGAGTCGGAGAAATCGAAAGCAGGGGACATGCTGGGAAGAATTTTGTTTTTGAGGATCTAGATGGGAACATGTTTGATGTATGGAGTGAACTAAGTCCGATTTTCAAGGAAAAATATTTTATCCCGCATTAAGGGACAGTAAGACTCCCACTTTCAAGATGGCAAAAGAAATGAGACAGCTAAGTGGGAGATCAACTGTCCCTAAAAGCCCGATTGGTTCAACTAATGA
>NZ_JBXEOV010000018.1:0-49932 GCF_056856695.1 Psychrobacillus sp. Z16_25
ATTGCTGGTCTATCTGATAGGGTCATTTGGGGCCATGGGTTTATTCTCATTCACGGGTGAAATACTCTCGGATAGGTTGTGGTTACTCTCGTTTAGCCGCTGTTTACTCTCAGTTAGACAAGTTTTATTCTCGTTCAGTGGGAATACTCTCGTTCGGGAAGCATTTACTCTCGGATAAGCCGAATTTATTCTCGTTCGCGCGGGAATAAAAGGAAGGTATTCTCCCAATCAGCACCTACTATCTAAATAGGAAAGAACATTTGGGGAAGGCATGGCCGATGCCTCCAATCTCCCATACTAGCTCCTATCGCAGCATCCACAAGTAAGCTAGAAGACTTAGAATGGTAAAAGGCATGGCAAATGCTCACCGGTTATCTTTATAAGGGCAAATTCAAAAAAATAATCCCTGTCATAGGTAACCGAGGATTTACTCTCGTTCACGGGAGGAATACTCTCGGATAGGGGAAGCTTACTCTCGTTCGGCGTCTGTTTACTCTCAGTTAGACCAGGTTTATTCTCATTCAGCAGGAATACTCTCGTTCGGGGACCATTTACTCTCAGATAAGCCGATTTTATTCTCATTCGTGCTTACTTAAAAGGAAGAGCAGATTCTGAGGTATGGTGGAAGTGTATGGACCAATGACTACTGTTTTTTCGTAGAGAGGGAATTCTAGTAGGGGTTCCCCTTTTTTGAATTGGAGTGGGGTATCCGTACTAATAGAGTAGGAAATAATAAGAGTTAGACACTCTCTTTCCTTAATGTCCTTGCAAGGAAAGCAAAGGATTCACTCATTTTTTCATGTATAATAAAGATAGCAAGAGGTAATTGGAGGTTTTCATATGCAGGAGTCACGCCCACTGGTTGAGGCATTAGAAAAATTTTATAATAAGAGGACTATTTCGATGCATGTGCCGGGGCATAAGCATGGTTTATTATCTAAGCTTCCAAGTCCTATGAAGCAAGCGATGGGCTATGATTTTACGGAACTAAGTGGATTGGATGATTATCATCATCCAGAGGAAGCGATTAAGGAAGCGGAGGATTTATTAGCTAGAGCTTATGGATCGGTGAAAAGCTTCTTCTTGGTGAATGGGACGACTGTCGGAAATCTAGCAATGATATATGCGGTTTGTCAGTATGGGGAGCAATTGATAGTGCAACGTAATGCACATAAATCTATCTTTCATGCGATTGAACTAGTAGGGGCTGAACCAATATTCGTTAACCCTGTTTGGGATAAGCGAACAAAGACGGCGACGACAGTGTCAGTAGAGGGAATTCGGAAGGCTATTGAGGATTTTCCTAATGCGAAAGCAGTAGTTATCACATATCCTAACTATTATGGTGTAGTATCTGCTGAGCTACAGGAAATAATAGAGCTATGTCACCAAAACAATATGCTTGTTTTAGTAGATGAGGCTCATGGTGCTCATTTTAGAGCTTCAACAGGCTTTCCTAAGTCGGCATTAGAGCTTGGAGCAGATATTGTTGTACAATCAGCTCATAAGACTTTACCAGCCTTTACAATGGGCTCCTTCCTGCACATCAATTCAACGTTAGACTTAGTTGAACGAGTAAATAAATATCTTAGAATGCTCCAATCAAGTAGCCCCTCCTATTTATTACTTGCTTCGTTAGACGATGCTCGTAATTATGTGGAGAGGTACAGTGATATAGATTTTAAACAGTTCATGGATAAGAGAAAGTTGTTTATTGAAGCATTAGAAACAATAAAACAGCTAGAAGTAATACAAGTGGATGACCCACTTAAGCTGCTTATCAGAGTAGGAAAATATTCTGGATTCCAGGTACAGAGAGTCCTGGAGGCACATCAACTTTACGTTGAATTGGCGGATACATCTCAGGTGTTACTCATTTTGCCGTTGTTAACTTTTGACCAAGATTATTCTTTTGCAGAGGTCAGAAAGCGTATAAAAAATGCAGTGGATGATTTAATGAAGGAAGAGCCTAAGAGTCCAAAAGATATTCACCCCACTGCTGGGAAAGAGATTTCTACCTTACATATGAATGTAAGTTTATTAAATGAGAGGCAAGGGGAATGGATTCCTTATACACGAGCGTTGGGGAGAGTTGCAAAAGGAATGATTGTTCCTTATCCACCAGGTATTCCGTTAATTTTGCCTGGGGAGAAGATAACTGTTTCCGTGTTGACAGAATTAGAGGAATGGATAGAGAAAGGGGCTTCCTTTCAAGGAAACCATCGTCTAGAAGAAAGGCTAATATATGTTGTGGAGGATTAATTGTGAAGAAAAAAGGGTATTTTATAACAAGCGAGGGACCAGAGGGTGCTGGGAAGACGACAGTGATGCAACTGCTAGGTAGCAGGCTAATGGATGAAGGCTATGAAGTATTAATGACTAGAGAGCCAGGCGGTATAAAGATTTCAGAGGAAATACGTAATATAATTTTAGATAGAGAGCATATAATGATGGATAGTCGTACGGAAGCGTTGTTATATGCTGCTGCAAGAAGACAGCACCTGGTTGAGGTAATTTTACCTGCTTTAAATGAAGGAAAAATCGTCATATGTGATCGATTTATTGATAGTTCCCTCGCTTATCAAGGCTTTGCTAGAGGAATCGGGGTAGAGGAGATCTATTCGATTAATCAATTCGCAATAGGAGATACAATGCCTGACAAGACCATTTACTTTGATATAGAACCAAGTATTGGACTGGCACGTATCAATGCCCACCTGGAGAGAGAAAAAAATCGATTAGATGTGGAAAGTCTCTCTTTTCATGAGAAAGTGAGAGAGGGATATTTAATGCTGTTAGATAAATATCCAGAACGTTTTGTCTCCATTGATGCTTCCAAGGAGGTAGAAGAGGTTCTCGAAGAAGTTTATTTAGCCACCAAGAAAGAACTGGAAAAATATTAAATAGTTTATGTTATAATAGAAAGAATATATAATAATAATTAGGGGTGAGTCTCGATGAAATTAATAGTAGCGGTAGTGCAGGACCAAGATAGTAATCGGTTATCCAATGCGTTAACGAAAGCCAAGTTTAGAGCAACAAAACTTGCAAGTACAGGTGGATTTTTAAGATCTGGAAATACTACTTTTCTAATCGGTACCGATGACTCTTTAGTGGCATCTGCATTAGAACTAATTAGAGATAATTGCCGTGCAAGAGAGCAAATGGTTGCACCTGTTTCTCCAATGGGAGGAAATGCAGACTCTTATATCCCGTACCCTGTGGAGGTAGAGGTAGGAGGAGCAACAGTATTTGTCCTTCCTATTGAACAATTCCATCATTTTTAAAATGAAGGAAAGGAAAGAACATTTTGAAAATAAACCAAGACTTGCGTGTAGGACACGATAAGATTCGAAATACCATTCCGCAAAATGTTTCTTCTGCAAAGTTCGGTCATATGGTCGTCAAACAAGAGCAGAGAATGCAGACGGAAACGTTGACTAGACTTTTAGGAGATATCTCCACAGCTGGAGATCGATTAGCTAGATCTAGAAATTTGCGGGACATGGCGAAATATAAAATGCTCATTCGAAAATTTTTGCAAGAAGCTGTTGATTTCGGAATGGGATTAAAGCAGTCTCACACATGGAATCGCTTTGGAGAAGGTAGAAAGCTTAAAATAGTAGAAACGATTGATGAAAAATTAGTAGAATTAGCTGAAGAAATACTGAACCAAGAAAAAAGCTCCCTTGACTTATTAGATAAAATTGGGGAGATTAAAGGACTTCTAATTAATTTGTATACGTAATACTCCCGTGTTTTCGCACAATGCGAGACACGGGATTTTTTAGAGAAAGGAATGAATAAATAATGACAGAGGAATGGTCCATAGAAGGAATTGAAAAACTGCAACCAAGGGCTATTCAGCAAGTACAAGCAATGGTATCTAAGGGAAGAGTAGGCCATGCTTATATTATAGATGGGGCAAAGGGAACAGGGACAGAAAAGATCATGCAGTTTTTTGTTCAGCTGTTATTTTGCGAAAATCCGACAAATTATGTTCCATGTGAAACATGTCGAAGCTGCAGAAGGCTAAAATCACATAATCATTTAAACTATAGGGAAATAAAACCTGATGGACAATTTGTTAAAAGGAATCAGATAGACGAGTTAATACAGGAAATGAGCAAGACCTCTATTGAAAGCGGAAGAAAAGTTTATGTGATATATGAAGCAGATAGACTACATAATAGCGCTGCTAATGCATTACTTAAATTTTTAGAGGAGCCTCAAAGTAATATCACTGCCTTTCTTTTAACAGACAAAATTCATGCCCTTATTCCAACAATTCGTTCGAGATGCCAGCAAATTAGTCTCTCGGCGATTCCACATGCTATTTTAAAGCAAAAATTAATAGAAGAAGGAATAACAGATTCTATGGCTTCAACGGTTAGTAGATTGACAAATAAGGTCGAAGAAGCACTAATTTTAGCGACAGACGAGCAGTTTGGACTTACACGAAAATCAGTGTTAAAATTAGTACAAGCAGCGGAAAAGGATCCCCAGGAGGCGCTCTTATGTCTTCATGAAGATTTTGGACCATTGCTAAAAGAGAAAGAGGAAGCAGGACAAGTATTAGATTTACTACTATTTGCTTATCGTGATATAGTAGCTATAAAAGCAACTCCGGAAACAGCTTGTACTTATCCAGACATGATTCCCGTTTGGAAACAGTTGGCTTTGCAAACAACTTACGGAAAATTATCTAAACAATTAGAATTAATTTTACAAGCAAAGCAAAATCTTCATAAAAATATGAATAGGACGCTGATGATGGAACAGCTGATGCTTAACCTGCAGGAGGGGTATAGTGTTGTATAAAGTGGTAGGAGTCCGCTTCAAAAAAGCGGGTAAAATATATTATTTTGATCCAGTAGACTATGCGCTTGAAAAAGATGACTATGTCATCGTAGAAACTGCTAGAGGGGTAGAGTATGGGAAAGTCGTTGTACCGATTAAACAGGTCGGAGAGAACGATGTAGTGCTTCCATTAAAGCAGGTAGTGCGTCCATCTACAGAAAAGGATCGTATCCAGGTAGAGGAAAATCGATTAGAATCTGCCCAAGCCTTGGCTTTAGGAACAGAGAAGATTTTAGAGAGGCAGTTAGAAATGAAGCTTGTAGATGTCGAATATACCTTTGACAGAAACAAGATTATCTTTTATTTTACTGCAGAGGGTCGCGTAGATTTTAGAGACCTAGTGAAGGACTTAGCCTCTATATTTAGAACAAGAATTGAGCTTCGACAAATAGGGGTACGAGACGAAGCGAAAATGCTTGGAGGAATTGGTCCATGTGGTCGTATGCTTTGTTGTTCAACGTTCCTTGGAGATTTTGAGCCAGTTTCGATTAAGATGGCAAAGGACCAAAATCTGTCCTTAAATCCTTCTAAAATTTCAGGTCTTTGTGGAAGATTAATGTGCTGCTTAAAGTATGAAAATGATGAGTACGAGGCTGCAAGAGAAAAAATGCCAGACCTTGGAGATAAGATAGAAACACCGGATGGTTTTGGTAAAGTAGTAGGCATGAATGTGCTTGAAAGAGTTTTAAAGATTGAATTTAGCGATCCTATGCGTGTACTAGACTACACGTTAGATGAGATTATCAACTATGCTAAAAGCCCAGTACAATGGTCTAGGCAATGAGGTGAATATGTGATGGACCGTAATTTTTTGGATACAGTAATCGAATTTGAAAAACATTTAGAGTCCACGCAGCTCCAATTTCGAGCTTTAAAAGAATTTGTAGCAATCTTGCTTGAAGAACGCCAGGCGCTGCAAGAAGAAAATAAGCACTTAAGACAAAGACTTGATGAAATACATGAAAAAGAAATGACTCAAGAGAAAATGCAAGGTAAAGGGCAGTTGAACAAGATGGATGTTGGAGAAGGGTACGATAATTTGGCTCGTCTCTACCAGGAGGGCTATCATGTATGTCACGTTCATTATGGAAGTCCTCGCAAAGAGGAAGATTGCCTGTTTTGCTTATCTTTTTTAAATAAACAAAATGGTTAAATGAAGAGACTGAATGCCACATAGGTGGAATCTCAGTCTCTTGTTTTGTATGGAGGTAGTAGAAATGGAAGAATGGCTAAAAAATGACGAGCGATTGGATTATTTATTGGCAGAGGATTTGAGAATAATTCAGAGCCCTTCTGTTTTTTCTTTTTCGCTAGATGCTGTTTTATTAGCTAAATTTACATATGTTCCCATTAAAAAAGGAAAAATAGTAGACTTATGTACTGGAAATGGTGCGATCCCCTTATTTCTTAGCGCACGAACAAATGCAGAGATTATAGGAGTAGAGTTACAAGAAAGACTTGCTGATATGGCTGACAGAAGCGTGAAATATAATAAGCTAGAGGGAAGAATAGAAATTAGGGAAGATAACGTAATAGGAATAGCAGGAAAAATAGGCTATGAAAAGTACGATGTTGTTACCTGCAATCCACCATATTTCCCTGCTCATGAGGCAAGTGAGCGCAACCTAAAGGAACATTTAGCAATTGCACGACATGAAATTCATTTAAAGCTTGATGAGGCAATAAAATCAGCAAGTGAGCTTCTGAAACAAGGTGGAAAGGCTGCTTTTGTCCATCGTCCTGGAAGACTGTTAGATATCGTAACTGCTATGCGAGCAAATAGACTTGAGCCAAAGCGGATACAACTTGTCTATCCCAAGCCTGGGAAGGAAGCAAACACTTTATTAATAGAAGGAATAAAAGATGGGAAGCCAGATTTGAGGATTCTCCCACCTTTATATGTGTATGGGGAAGATGGAGAATATACAAACGAAGTAAAAGAGATGCTATATGGAGCAAGATAAAGGAAATCACATTTTTTATGTATTAGAATGTAGAGATGGTTCGTATTATGCAGGATATACAAATGATTTAGTGAATCGAATGAAAAAACACAATGAAGGCAAAGGTGCCAAATATACAAGAGCTAGAAAGCCTGTGAGATGTATATACTATGAGTTATTTGAGTCAAAGGAAGAAGCAATGAGAGCAGAGTATGCATTTAAACAGCTTTCACGGAAACAAAAAGAAGCCTATATGGGAGGAACTGTTAAATGAGATCCCAAAAGTCAACCGAGCATGAGACACATAGCTGTTTATACTTGGTAGGAACACCTATTGGTAATTTAGAGGACATGACAATGAGAGCTATACGAATTTTAAAGGAAGTAGATCTTATTGCAGCAGAAGACACGAGAAATACAAAAAAGCTTTGTAATTATTTTGAGATAAATACCCCGTTATTTAGTTATCATGATCATAATCAAGAAACAGGCGGGGAGAAGATTTTAGAGTTATTAAGAAGGGGAAAAAAGGTTGCTTTAGTGAGTGATGCAGGTCTACCATGTATCTCTGACCCAGGAGCCGATATTGTGGAGAAGGCTGTGGCTGAAGGATTTGCAGTTATCCCAATACCAGGAGCAAATGCAGCTATAACTGCGCTAATTGCTTCTGGACTGCAAACTCAACCGTTTTACTTTTATGGGTTTTTAAGCAGAAATAAAAAAGAAAGAAAAAGTGAGCTTCTAGAACTTCAAAAAAGGAAGGAAACAATCTTACTTTACGAAGCACCACATCGTTTAAAAGATACCTTAAAGGATATGCTTACTATAATAGAAGGTAATCGAAAAATAACGCTTGCTAGGGAGCTAACTAAAAAGTTCGAGGAGTTCCTCAGAGGAACTTTAGAGGAAGCTGTTGCTTGGGTAGAAAGTGCCGACATTAGAGGTGAGTTTTGTATTGTTCTAGAAGGTAATGGAGAATCTGTTCAAGAGGAAGAAGCTTGGTGGATTTCTTTATCTTTAGAGGAGCATGTAGAGCAAGTAATAAAAGAAAAAGGAATCAGCTCAAAAGAAGCAGTGAAAGAGGTTGCAAAAGAAAGAGGGATTTCCAAGCGGGAAGTGTATCAGGCTTATCATATTAACTGAGACCAAAAAGAAAAGGGTAGCAAGGTAAATCCTTGCTACACCTATTAACATTATTTTAAGTTGCTTTGAATTTCTTTAATTAATGCTTCAGCGCCTTCTGGGCTTAAGATTAATTTACCGCCAACTAGACGTAGGTTATCTTCAGAAACTTCTCCAGTAACAGCACATGTCATGTTAGGCATATATTTTTTTAAGATGATTTTATCATCGTCAACGTAGATTTCTAAAGCATCTTTTTCAGCAATACCAAGTGTACGACGTAGTTCAATCGGAATAACTACTCGTCCTAATTCATCAACTTTACGAACAATACCTGTAGATTTCATTATTAAAGTTCTCCTCTCAAGAGTGTATATTTTTCGCCATAATTCGACATAAACCTCTTTTATGTAGTCTATCATACCAAGTACTACCATATTGGTCAATAATTATTCTTCTGATTTTATTAGAATTTATGATAAAAATATGACTTTTTGCAGGCGAAAACCCCAGTTAGATGTGGTTATATATAAAAGTTATTAATAAAATTCTTTTTTTTGGAAGAAAATCGAACCTCCTGTTTAATTCGATAAATGAATCTAGTAGTATAGATTGAAACCACTTATTCATTTAGATAGAATAGGAAATAAATAAAGAACGCATTGGAGGCAATATCAAATTGAACGAGCAAAAAACATTCTATTTAACCACGCCAATTTACTATCCGAGTGGAAAATTCCACATTGGTACTGCCTATACAACTGTAGCTTCTGATGCAATGGCGCGCTACAAACGGCTAAAGGGCTATGATGTAAGATTCTTAACTGGTATGGATGAACATGGTCAAAAAATTCAAGAGAAAGCCCAAGAGGCAGGAATGGAGCCGCAAGCATATGTAAATGAAATTGCAGCGGCAGCTAAGAAAGTTTGGGCTTTAATGGATATTTCGTATGATGATTTTATCCAAACGACAGAGGAACGTCATAAAAAAACAGTAGAAAAGATTTTTCAAACTTTCTTAGATAACGGCGATATTTATAAGGGAGAGTATGAGGGATGGTACTGTACCCCATGTGAATCATTTTTCACAGAGACACAATTAGAGGACGGTAACTGTCCTGATTGTGGGCGTCCAGTACATAAAGTAAAAGAGGAATCTTATTTCTTTAATATGAAGAAATATGCAGGTCGTCTTCTGGAGTATTATGAAAACAATGTAGAGTTTATAGAGCCTGAGTCTCGTAAGAATGAGATGATCAATAACTTTATTAAACCAGGACTAGAAGATTTATCTGTTTCCAGAACATCCTTTGACTGGGGAATAAAAGTACCAGGAGATCCAAAGCATGTCATATATGTATGGGTAGACGCACTGACTAATTATATTACCTCACTAGGTTATTTATCAGAGGATGACTCTCTATTTAGAAAGTATTGGCCTGCAGACGTACATGTGGTTGGAAAGGATATAGTTCGTTTTCACACCATTTATTGGCCCATATTCCTTATGGCATTAAATTTACCATTACCTAAAAAAGTATTTGCTCATGGATTTATCATGATGAAGGACGGTAAAATGTCTAAATCTAAAGGAAATGTCGTATATCCAGAAATGCTAGTAGAACGCTACGGACTTGATGCTACTCGTTACTTCTTACTAAGAGAGCTTCCGTTCGGCCAAGACGGTGTATTTTCACCTGAGTCCTTTGTAGAACGCACTAATTTTGATTTAGCGAATGATCTTGGAAATCTGTTGAATCGTACAGTCTCTATGATTAATAAGTATTTTGATGGTTCTATACCAGTTTCTTACACGGTTGCTACAGAATTTGATGAAGCTCTTATTCAGTTTGCAAAGGAAACGGTTGACAAGTATGAAGCAAATATGGAGAAAATGCAATTTAGCGCAGTTTTAAGTGATCTTTGGGCACTTGTATCACGCACAAACAAATATATAGATGAAACGCAACCATGGGTGCTTGCTAAAGATGAAACTCAAAAAGGACAGTTGGCAGCTGTCATGACTAATTTAGCAGAAAGCTTAAGAATGATTGCTACGCTCATTCAACCATTTATGACAAACAGTCCGAAAGAAATAGTAAAACAGCTAGGCCTTTCAGAGGAATTGTTAAAATGGAGTAATCTGAATAGCTTTCATGTCATCCCAGCGGGTACAGTTGTCATTAAAACAGGAGTACCTATTTTCCCGCGTTTAGAAGTGGATGTGGAGGTTTCTTATATACGAGAGCAGATGCAAGGATCTGTTCAAACCCCTCAAGAGGAAGAAATAGAAGAAGAGGAAAAAGTAGAGGAAATATCTATAGATGATTTCTTTAAAGTAGATTTACGCGTTGCGACCGTCATTTCTTGCGAAAAAATGCCAAAAGCAGATAAGCTCCTAAAATTACAGTTGGATTTAGGCTATGAAAAACGTCAAGTCGTGTCAGGTATAGCGAAACACTACGAGCCGAACGAACTTATCGGGAAGAAAGTAATAGTGGTTGCAAATTTAAAGCCAGTGAAGTTAAGAGGAGAGTTATCGGAAGGGATGATTCTGGCTGGAGAAAAGGACGGCTTTTTAACTTTAGCAACTGTAGATGAAAAATTAGAAAATGGTGCACAGGTTAAATAAAGGGAAATAATATAGAAAATGGGCTGTTCCATAAGCAGAAAACTTATGGGGCAGCCCTTCTTTAATTGATGAATGTTTTTTCTTTGCTTTACTCTCCTTAGAACGATATTATATGCCATATGCCCTGTGTGCGGTAATATGCTCTCCGCTCATTTCATTTATACTTGCCGGGATGAATCAGGAGTTTATGGATTTATAAAGAATTTCCTCCCTAAAACAACTTCTTGTATATTTAGAAAAAAATTTCATGTATATGAAGAAAAAGATTTAGTTTGACTTAAAAATTCAGCTAATTTAATGTATTTGTAATAATATCGTGATGTATGTAAAAAGAAAAAGTTGTAGAATATTTTACAGATAGGAGAACATCTATATGTTAATTGATACTCATGTACATTTAAATGCAGACCAATATGATGAGGATTTACAGGATGTAATTGATCGAGCAATTGAAGCAGATGTCCAAAAAATGGTTGTAATTGGATTCGATCGAAAGACAATTGAACGAGCTATGATTCTTGCAGATACATACCCGTTTATCTATGCTGTCATTGGCTGGCACCCAGTCGATGCAATTGATTGTACAGATGCTGATTTGCAATGGATTGAAGAGCTTTCTGCACATGAGAAGGTAGTTGGGATAGGAGAAACAGGGTTGGACTATTATTGGGACAAGTCTCCAAAAGATGTTCAGCAGGAGCTTTTTCGAAAGCAAATTCGTTTGGCTCAGAAGGTAAATCTCCCTGTGATTATACATAATCGTGATGCAACGGAAGATGTTGTGAAAATTCTTCAAGAAGAAGAGGCTCATCTTACGGGAGGAGTCATGCACTGTTTTGGTGGTAGCGTAGAAACAGCGAAACAATGCATTGAAATGAACTTTATGATTTCCTTAGGTGGCCCTGTAACTTTTAAAAATGCAAAGAAGCCGAAAGAAGTGGCTACAGAAATTCCTTTGGATAAGCTGTTAATAGAAACAGATGCACCGTATCTCGCTCCACATCCACATCGTGGAAAAAGAAATGAGCCAGCGCTAGTGGCTTTGGTCGCAGAGGAAATAGCTAGATTAAAGGGTTTGACAGTAGAAGAGGTAGCAGACGCTACGAGTAAAAATGCGCTAAAATTCTTTAATCTGCCTAATTAACGGTTATGAAAAAAGGGTTAAAAATTAGCTTCAGGTAAATAGAGGAAAAATCCAAAAGAGTTGACAAGCTGAAAAGTACTCTATATAATCACACGAGTGAACAAGGAGGCGTTTTTCATGCAAAAAAATAACATGAAAAACCTGTTCCTTCCTTCATTGAGGAGCAAGAAAACATTAGTAACTGCATTGTCTTTATTGGTGTTTATTGCAGCTGTTACCTTTGTATTGTACGAAGGTACAAAGAAAACTGTCGCATTGACAGTAAACGGACAACAACAAGAAATTACAACTCATGCAAATACAGTGAAGGAACTATTAGATGAGCAAGATATAATAGTTTCGGACCATGATTATTTACATCCCTCAGTGAACACTTCAATCTCGAATAATTTAGAGGTTGAGTGGGAGCAGGCAAGAAAAGTACAAGTCACGGTAGATGGAAAGGTACAAAGTGTACATACTACTGACGATTTAGTTTCAGAAATATTGGCAAAGGCAAATGTTCAGTTAGCTGAGCATGATAAAGTAACCCCTGCGATGGATGCAGTGGTAGGACCGGACAATGAAATTTCTATCAAAAAGGCTTACCAAGTAACTGTTTTAGATGGAAAGGAAAAGAAAAAATTATGGTCCACTTCGACTACGGTCGCTGACTTTTTAAAAAAACATGACATTCATTTAAATGAATTGGACCGTTTGAAGCAGAGTATGGATGAGCAAGTAACACCAGATACTGTTATAAAAATAGTGCGAGTAGAAAAGGTCACCGATGTAGTTGAAGAAGAAACAAACTTTGCAGTAGAAACAAAAAAAGATAACTCGCTACTAAAAGGTAAGGAAAAAGTTGTTCAAGCAGGAGAAAAAGGAACTGTTTCCCGAACATATGAAGTAGTAAAAGAAAATGGTGTAGAGGTATCTCGAAAAGTAGTAGAAGAAAAAGTAACAAAAGAACCTAAGAAGAAGGTAGTTGCAGTAGGTACAAAGGTTGTGACAGCTAGTGTATCTCGTGGGTCTTCCAAAGTAGCAGGTACTTCTAACTCATCTTCTGGGGGGAAAGAATTCTATGTTACCGCAACAGCCTACACTGCTTATTGCAACGGCTGCAGTGGTGTAACTTCAACTGGTATTAATCTTAAATCTAACCCTGATGTAAAAGTTATTGCTGTAGATCCAAGTGTTATCCCATTAGGCTCAAAGGTTTGGGTAGAAGGCTACGGGTATGCTATTGCAGGTGACACAGGAGGAGCTATTAAAGGGAATAAAATAGATCTTTTTATGCCATCGAAATCCCAAGCATATAATTTTGGTCGTAAAAAAGTACGTATTAAAGTTTTAAACTAATTACGAGTGCTTCCCTTTCGTTGTAAGGGGAAGCTTTTTTGCGTTATGATAATGGATATAGTGATCAAGAAAAGAGGAAGCTTTTTGCGAATAAAGGAGATTATTGTCGTTGAGGGTAAAGATGACACGACAGCAATTAAAAGAGCTGTTGAAGCAGATACTATTGAAACAAATGGGTCAGCTATTTCTAAAGAAACCCTTATAAAAATTCAACATGCCCAAGAAAAAAGAGGTGTCATCGTCTTTACAGATCCAGACTATCCAGGGAGAAGAATTAGAGCAATCATTGAGGAACAGGTACCAGGGGTGAAACATGCTTTCTTATCAAAGGATAAAACGATTGCTAAAAATGGTAAGGGTCTAGGTATTGAGCATGCGAAAGATGAGGACATCAGACAGGCACTGCAAGATGTCTACACACCAAAGCTTGACCATGACATACAGGAGCCAATTCCATTAAGTATGTTGATAGAAGCGACACTTATCGGGCATCCTGATTCCAAGGGAAGAAGAACGAGACTTGGGGAAATACTAAAGATTGGTTATACAAATGGAAAACAGCTACAGAAGCGCTTGTCTATATTTCAAATTTCCAAAGAACAATTGGAACAGGCGATTTTGCAACTGAACTCGGAGGAAAATAAATAATGACACAAAAAGATATCGCGACCCCAGTTAGAACACAGGAAATCTTAAAAAAATATGGTTTTTCCTTTAAGAAGAGCTTAGGACAAAACTTTTTAATAGACCCGAACATCTTGCGGAATATTGTGAGTCACGCAGAGCTGACGAAGGATTCTGCTGCTATTGAGGTAGGGCCGGGAATAGGAGCTTTAACCGAGCATTTAGCAAGGGCTGCTGGGAAAGTTATCTCCTTTGAAATCGACCAACGTCTCTTGCCGGTTTTGGAGGACACACTTTCTCCGTATGATAATGTAGAAATTATTCATTCGGATATATTAGAGGCTAATATTCAAGAAATTTGGAAAGAAAAGCTCTCAGACTTTCAGGATGTAATGGTAGTAGCGAATTTACCTTATTATGTTACTACGCCCATTCTACTAAAGCTGTTAATGGAACGCTTGCCCTTACGCGGGATGGTTGTAATGATGCAAAAAGAAGTAGCAGATAGAATTACTGCCAAGCCAGGAACAAAAGCTTATGGATCTTTATCAATAGCTATTCAGTATTACATGATGGCGGAAGTGGCAATGACGGTTCCAAAGACAGTCTTTATGCCACCTCCAAATGTAGATTCTGCAGTTATAAAGCTAACTCGTCACGAGAAGCCGCCGGTTAAGGTACTAGATGAAGATTTCTTTTTCCAGGTATCAAGAGGATCATTTATTCAAAGAAGAAAAACCATTATTAATAATTTGCAAGCCTCCTTACCGAATGGGAAGGAGAAGAAAGATCTAATTATTCAAGCCCTTCATAATGTAGACATTGAACCTACTAGAAGAGGTGAAACTTTAACGATTGAAGAGTTTGGCAAACTTGCAGATGAATTGTACCCTCACTTTCATTAAGAATACTTGTTACAATATCAGTAATATTAATAAATAAAAATAATGCTATTGATAAATAAATATATTGACAAGCATAGTGAATCGTTGTTAAAATATTTTGTTTGACAATAAATAAAAAATGCTGTATCATAGTATTCAGTGAGGTGTAAGCGAAATGCCAAAAACTTTAGCTGATATTAAAAAGTCATTAGATCACCATTTAGGCAAACGTTTGCAATTAAAAGCAAACGGAGGACGTAAGAAAACGATTGAACGAGCTGGTGTGCTAAGAGAAACATATCATGCCGTCTTCGTGGTTGACCTGGATCAAGATGAGAATTCTTTTGAACGAGTATCTTATAGTTATGCAGACATTTTGACAGAAGCAGTAGAAATCACTATATTTGATGAAGCAAATAATTTAATTGTAGTAAAGTAATTTGAACTTTTTATAGTTTTTTTTGAGTGCTCCCTTTCTTTTTAAGAAGGGGAGTTTTTTTGTTTATATTGCTCATACTAATAATGCTAGTTGTTAAGGGAGGCTTCACCACATGGCTAGAAAAGGGATAATGTCTAAGGAATTAAAGGAAGAGATAGCGAAAGATCTCGGATTTTATGATGTAGTCAAAACCGAAGGCTGGGGCGGAATTAAAGCCCGTGATGCAGGAAACATGGTAAAGCGTGCGATTGAAATGGCTGAACAAAATGTGAACAACCAAAATAAATCATAGTGTTTTTCTTGTATTCGAGAAGTTTATAATCTACAACTAGCAGGAAAAGGGGTGTCTCATAAGAAAACTTATGGGACACCCTTTCCTATTTGGACAGACATCTACTGGTGTATATCATGGCTTCTTTAATGGCAACACACCATATCTCTTTGTAAAGAGGAAGCACGAAAGGTCTTTCTAAATAATCCCCTTTCTTTTATTTTCCAATCCTTTTCTCAAATAGAAGGGACTATGGTAAAATAGGTTTCACCATACGTATAAAAAGGAGCAGATGGGATGTACTTTGTAAAAGCACCTGCTAAAATTAATTTAACACTCGATGTATTACATAAACGACCAGACGGTTATCATGAAGTGGAGATGATCATGACTACAGTTGATCTGGCCGACCGAATTGGATTAGAAACAAGGGAAGATGGAGCAATACATATATTGTCTTTGGATCGCTTTGTCCCAAATGATCAACGGAATCTTGCATATCAAGCTGCTAAAATCCTAAAGGATATGTTTAAAGTAAAACAAGGGGTTTCTATTAGCATTGAGAAAAATATTCCTGTTGCAGCTGGATTGGCCGGTGGCAGCAGTGATGCTGCAGCCACTTTAAAGGGTCTAAACAAGCTGTGGAACTTAGGACTAAGCCTGGACGAGCTTGCCCAAATCGGTACGAAAATTGGCTCAGATGTAGCATTTTGTGTATATGGGGGAACAGCTCTTGCGACTGGGCGAGGAGAAAAGATTCAAGAGCTGCCGAGTCCAGCAAATTGTTGGGTTATACTCGCTAAACCTACGCTTGGAGTGTCGACTGCTGACGTGTATGGTAATTTAAAAATTGATAAAATAACTCATCCACCAACTGAACAAATGATCAAGGCGATTGAGGAAAAGGATTTTAAGCTAATGTGTTCCTCGCTAGGAAACGTGCTAGAGGATGTAACGTTAAAATTGCACCCAGAGGTTGCTGTGTTAAAGGATCAAATGAAAAAGTTTGGCGCCGATGCTGTACTGATGAGTGGAAGTGGACCAACTGTTTTTGGATTAGTTAATCACGAATCGAGAGTTCAGCGTGTTTATAACGGCTTACGTGGCTTCTGTAACGAGGTTTACGCAGTCAGATTGGTCGGAGAACGCCCATCACTTGCCTAAACACGTATATTTATGATAAGTTTTCATTAAAATATTCGTAAATAGAGGTGATGTAAGATGAAATGGAAGAGAAGCGAGCGGTTGGTGGACATGACCCAATATCTGATGGAAAATCCACATAAGTTAATTCCTTTGCCTTTTTTCTCTACGCTATATGATTCAGCAAAATCCTCTATAAGTGAAGACTTAGCAATCGTGAAGGAAACATTCGAAGCAAGAGGAAGTGGCATGCTAGTAACAGTCCCGGGAGCTGCAGGGGGCGTAAAGTTTATTCCAACTATGTCAGATGAGGAAATAAGGAAAGTTGCAAAGGAATTAATGAACCAGCTTTCTAATTCAGATCGACTTCTGCCGGGTGGTTATCTTTATCTCACTGATTTATTGGGAAATCCATCTTTGATGAACAGAGTAGGAAAGGTTTTTGCTACTGCTTTTGCTGATGCTAAAATTGATGCCATTATGACGGTTGCCACAAAGGGAATACCTATCGCTCATGCAATTGCAAAGCATTTGAATGTTCCAGTTGTCGTGGTTCGGCGTGACAGTAAGGTGACAGAAGGACCTACTGTTAGTATTAATTATGTATCAGGCTCGGCACGTCGTATACAAACAATGGTCTTATCAAAACGTAGTATGGAAAAAGGGCAACGAGTATTAATTACGGATGATTTTATGAAAGTAGGCGGCACCATTAATGGTATGAAGAGCCTACTGGAAGAATTCAATTGTGAACTTGGCGGTATAGCTGTCTTAGTAGAAGCGCAGCATGAGGGAGAACATCTTATTCAAGACTATTTATCACTTGTAAAGCTTCATGAGGTAAATGAAAAAGATAACACAATCGCACTATCAGAAGGAAACTACTTTAAGAAGGGTGGAAATAAGAGTGAAAGAGATTTCAACAAATAAGGCACCTGCTGCAATTGGTCCCTATGTGCAAGGAATGATCGTCAATAATATGGTGTACACGTCTGGACAAATTCCTTTAACTCCAGAAGGACAGGTAGTAGAAGGATCTATCACAGAGCAAACTGCCCAAGTATTTGCAAATCTAGAAGCAGTACTAGAAGAGGCAGGTTCCTCCTTAGACAAAGTGGTAAAGACACTTGTTTTCTTGAAAGATATGAATGATTTTGTTGAATTTAATGAAGCTTACGAGAAACACTTTAAAGGACATAAGCCGGCTCGTTCTGCAGTAGAGGTAGCCCGTCTACCAAAGGACGTCAAGGTAGAGATTGAAGTAATCGCCACCATTTAAAATATGGATAGAATTTGGTGAAACGAGAATGAAAAATGAAATAGCACTTACGTTTTTATTTATCTATAAAATCGTAGGTGCTATTTTATTTGGGTTTCTTTTAAAGATTTCGTTTTAAAAATAGTCGGCTGTAGAGTGACATTTAACTGCTTATTTAGTAAAAATTAAAATATTTTTTAAAAAAGTATTGCAAAGATAAAAATATTACTTATATACTATGTTATAATATTGAAAATATTCTTAACAATAAGAAGGACTTTTTATTTTTTTGTAGAATGATAAATAAATGATAAAAACAGCAGGATAAAAGGAGTGGAATTAAGTGGAAGTAACCGATGTGAGACTGCGAAAAGTAATAACTGATGGGCGCATGAGAGCTATCGCTTCCATTACCTTGGATGATGAATTTGTTGTTCATGATATAAGAGTAATCGAAGGAAATGATGGCTTGTTTGTGGCCATGCCAAGTAAGCGTACTCCAGAAGGAGAATTTCGCGATATAGCTCACCCAATAAATGTGAGTACTCGTGCTAAAATTCAAGAAGCAGTGTTGTACGCATATAATTTATGCGAAGATGTGGAAGAAAAGGTGCATGAAGCAACGGTATAATTACCATGTTTATATTGATTAACTATTAGCTGAAGAGTACTTATAACTTCGAAGTCTTTTCACCATACGTAGAAAGGCAGTTCCTACTAGGAGCTGCCCTTTTTAAATATCCGAGATTAAGATAACTGTTTACCTCTCCTCTATCTTTTCCCTTTATTTTGAACCGTTTACATTAAAAAACCGGCCTCTTCTCTTCTATTTTAAATTATTCTAAAAACTCAGATTAAAAATTATACATTTAAAAGTTATATATATTACTTGTTTTGTCATGTATTTGTCAAGAGATATTTCCTTGAAAAATAGCTTCATTTCCGATATAGTCAAAAGAGGAAATCAGCCACTGGAGGGAAAATATAAATGACAAATACTTATGCTGTTGTTTTGGCAGCCGGTAAAGGCACTCGAATGAAGTCAAACCTATATAAAGTATTACATCCTGTTTGTGGTAAGCCTATGGTTGAACATGTTATCGGAAACATGGAAAAAGTAGGGGTTGAAAAGATTGTTACAATTGTAGGGCATGGAGCTGAAAAAGTCCAAAGTGAATTGGGCGCTAGAAGCGAATATGCATTACAGGAGGAACAGCTTGGAACAGCGCATGCAGTCTTACAGGCTAAGGACGTGCTAGAAGGTCTTCCTGGAACGACGATTGTTGTTTGTGGGGATACTCCGCTAATTACTGCAGAAACTCTTCAAGAGCTATTAGAGCACCATCATTCCACAAAGGCGAAGGCTACCATTCTTACTGGCATCGCAGAAGATCCTACAGGCTATGGAAGGATCATACGTAATGAAGAAGGAAATGTGAAATATATTGTAGAACAGAAGGATGCTTCCTTAGAAGAACAAAAAGTAAAGGAAATTAACTCTGGTACTTATTGTTTTGATAACGAAGTTTTATTTAAAGCGTTAAAATTAGTAAAGAATGAAAATTCTCAAGGTGAGTATTACTTGCCCGATGTTATTGAGATTATACAGCAAGAGGGAGATATAATTTCTGCTTATGCAGCTAAGAACTTTGATGAAACGCTGGGTGTTAATGATAGAGTAGCGTTATCACAAGCTGAGAAAATTATGCGTGAAAGAATCGCACATTATCACATGCGTGAAGGTGTCACAATTATAGACCCACAAAGTACATATATCAGTAGCGATGCTGTCATAGGGTCCGACACCGTTATTCAGCCTGGTGTAATAATCGAAGGAAAAACTACTATTGGACAAAATTGTCATATTGGTCCAAACAGTCACATTGTTTCTAGCGTGATTGGTAATGGGTCTATTATTCACTCTTCTGTGATTCTTTCCAGTGAAATTGGAGAGGCTACTTCTGTTGGTCCATTTGCACATATAAGACCTGATTCAGAAGTTGGAAATAAGGTGAAAATCGGAAACTTTGTAGAAGTAAAAAAAGCCACTATAGGAGATGGAAGCAAGATTTCTCATTTAAGTTATATGGGCGATGCTTCTATAGGCTCTAATGTAAATATCGGCTGCGGAACAATTACCGTGAATTATGATGGGAAAAATAAATTTAAAACTACGATTGAGGACGATGTGTTTGTAGGTTGTAACTCTAATCTAGTAGCGCCTGTCACATTGGGAGCGGGTGCATATGTCGCAGCTGGAACTACCGTTACAAAAGATGTTCCGGGAGATGCGCTTGCCATTGGTCGCGCAAGACAAGAAAACAAAGATGGATATGTGAAAAAACTTAAACTAAAATAAGCAACCATTCAGGAGGATCAATCAAACCATGACTCACCGATATAATAACTCAAAGTTAAAAATATTTACGTTGAACTCGAACAAGAAATTAGCGGAAGAGATCGCAAAAGAAGTTGGAGTTCCACTAGGGAAAAGTACAGTTACCAGATTTAGCGATGGAGAAGTACAAATTAATATCGAAGAGAGTATCCGTGGGTGCGATGTGTTCATCGTGCAATCAACTTCTGGTCCTGTGAATGAGCATATTATGGAGTTATTAATCATGCTGGATGCGGTGAAACGTGCATCAGCAAGAACTGTTAGCGTAGTTATTCCTTATTATGGTTACGCACGACAAGATAGAAAAGCACGTGCTCGTGAACCAATCACTGCTAAGCTAGTAGCAAATCTCCTAACAACTGCAGGAGCTACTAGAGCAATCGTATTAGATTTACATGCACCACAAATTCAAGGTTTCTTTGATATCCCTATTGATCATTTAGTAGCAGTGCCGATTCTTTCAGATTATTTCTTAACAAAGAATTTCGATCCTTCCGAAGTGGTAGTAGTATCTCCTGATCATGGTGGTGTTACACGTGCTCGTAAAATGGCAGACAGACTGAAAACCCCAATTGCAATTATTGACAAACGCCGCCCAAGACCAAATGTGGCAGAGGTTATGAATATTGTTGGGAATGTAGAAGGAAAAACTGCCATCCTAATTGATGATATTATCGACACTGCAGGCACAATCTCTATTGCTGCTAATGCATTAATGGAAAGCGGTGCGAAAGAGGTCTATGCTTGTTGTACACATCCTGTATTATCAGGCCCAGCAATCGATCGAATTGATAGCTCTGTGATTAAAGAATTAGTAATAACTAACTCAATCGATTTAGCGGATGATAAAAGGTCTCCAAAAATCAAAGAGCTTTCAGTAGCAAAACTATTAGGTGACGCAATCGTTCGTGTGTTTGAAGAGAAATCTGTCAGCACGTTATTTGATTAATTGCTAAATGTTTGAGAATCCCCCCTCAGGGTATTATTTGGATATAGATATACCAGGTGGGAGGATGAATACAATGGGTACATTAATTAAGGCACAACGCAGAAAGAATAAAGAAAATACGATATTACGTAATAGTGGTTTCATTCCAGCAGTAGTGTATGGTTTTAAAACAGATTCTCAATCTATTGCAATAGATGAGAAAGATTTAGCGAAGACGCTTCGTGAAATTGGGAAAAATGGTGTTATGCGTCTTGATCTTGACGGTAAGGAGATCAATGTTATCTTAAATGATTACCAAATGAACATCCTACAAGGTAAAATGATTCATGTTGACTTTTTAGCAATCAATATGAAGGATGAGTTGGAGGTCAGTGTGCCTGTAACTGTTACAGGGGCGTCTGAAGGTGTTTCACAAGGTGGTTTATTGCAGCAGCCAAACCGTGAAATTACCATTGTAACAAAGCCTTCTAACATTCCTGAGGCGATAGAGGTAGATGTTACAGGTCTAGCAATTGGAGATACTTTAATGGTAGGCGATATCCGTAAAAAAGTTAAATATCCAATTGTACAAGATGATGAATTTACGTTAGTTACTGTTTTAGCACCAAAGCTGGACACTGAACCTGAAGAGGTAGAGGATACATCGGAAGTTCAGGAAAATGAGACTACAGATTAATTAAAAAAGAGATTGCCGATTGGCAGTCTCTTTTTTAACTCATACATATGCTTGATGGCTACTTTCCGATGAGATATTAAAAGTCCTATGTGCTAAAATGAAGAAAATATAGAATCAAAGGAATGGAATAAAGATGAAAATACTTGTAGGGCTTGGAAATCCGGGAAGCCAGTATGAAGCGACGAGACATAATGTCGGCTTCCATGTGATTGATGAGCTTTCTAAAAGATTAAACTTACCTTTAAATCAGTCGAAGTTTAAAGGTGTCTATGGAATAACTCATGTCGGCACGGAAAAGATAATGTTACTAAAGCCATTGACTTATATGAACCTGTCAGGCGAATGTATCGTCCCAATGATGGATTACTTTAATGTGGAGGATGATCAAATAGTCGTTATTTACGATGACTTAGATTTACAGGCAGGCAAGCTACGTTTGAGACAAAAAGGAAGTGCTGGAGGTCATAATGGAATAAAATCTATTATTCAGCACCTTGGAAGCCAAGAGTTTAATCGAATCCGCATTGGGATAGATCGCCCTAAAAATGGCATGAAGGTGCCGGACTATGTATTGTCCAAATTCACAGCTGATGAACTTCCGGAAATAGAAAATGCAGTGAAAAATAGTGCGGATGCATGCGAAGAATGGTTGTCGAAGCCATTTTTAGAAGTGATGAATAAATATAATGGTGCATAAATGGTAGGGAATATGCCTATACTTCTTTTAAAAGGGGGTATAGGTATGCCAATTCGTTACAAATGCCGTCACTGTGAAACAGAAGTTGGTCAATTACCTTTTGACTCAATTGACCAGGAGTTTCTAAATAAACACGAAATTAAACCTGAAGAACAACATATTTATATAGTAAACGAAGAAGAAGGGAATTTTGTGGTGAGATGCATCTGTGAGGAATGTCAGCATTCTCTTCAAAAGTTTCCTAATTACTATGCTTTGAAAAAATGGATACAGTAATTGCTTTGACACATGGGGTGTACAAAGCATTTTTCTGTTTAAGCTTATTAGCTTTTGTAATGATTAAAGGTGGGTTGAAATGGAACTTCTAAGTAAATTATTAATCGAAGATATACAATTGCAGAATCTAGTGAAAGATTTAGAGAAAGGGAACGACCAGCAGCTTGTAACAGGTCTTTCTGGGAGTGCAAGAGCAGTTTTTACTAAGCTGTTACATGGCTCGTTAAAAAAGTCTGTATTAATTATTACACCTAATCTCCTTCATGCCCAAAAACTAACAGAGGATTTAATCAAGCTTTTAGGTGAAGATTTAGTCAGACTATATCCTGCTGATGAGCTGATTTCAACAGATATATCTGTTGCGAGTCCTGAGTTGCGTGCTCAACGATTAGAGACGATTGATCATATGTTATCAAACTCTACAGGTGTATATGTAGTACCTGTAGCTGGGTTAAAAAAGCATATACCTGGAGTAGAAGAATGGAAGAGAAACAGGATTTCTATTTCGGAAGGTGAAGAAATTGTTGTTGATCATCTAGTTCAAAGTTTAGTAGATATAGGATATGTTCGACAGCCTATGGTTACAACACCCGGAGAATTTGCTATGCGTGGCGGAATCATAGATATTTATCCACTATATCTAGAGGATCCAATTCGGATAGAGCTGTTTGATACTGAAGTGGACTCCATCCGAACTTTTTCTGCGGAAGATCAACGTTCCTTAAAAAAGCTGAAAGAAATAAGAATCCTCCCTGCGACTGAGTATGTCTTCACAAGAGAAAAGAAGATTCTGTTGGCAGAAAGACTAGAGGATGCTCTAGCAGATAGCTTAAAAAAGGTGAAGCTTCCAGAAATAAAGGAAAAATTCTATCAAAATATTCAGCAGGATATTGAGGAGCTAAAACAAGGTGAGACGCCAAAAGAGGCATTGAAATACGTCTCCCTTTTAGATGGAAATAGCTTTTTAGGTGACTACTTTGCGAAAAATGGAATCGTATTATTTGATGAGTTGGGTAGAGTTCAGGAAGTAGCAGAAACATTAGAAAGGCAAGAAAATGATTGGTTTTTAGCATTACTTGAAGAGGGGAAAACAGTTCATAAAGTAAAGCCTTCCTTTACTATGAAGGAAATTTTACAAAAAATAGCTCAGTCTAAGGTGTACTTATCTTTATTTTCAAGAACGTTTGGTGGTATATCCATTAAGAAAAACATAGGTTTTTCATGTAAACCAATGCAAAATTTCCATGGCCAAATGCATTTGTTAAAAAATGAAACAGAGCGTTTTATGCAAGGGAAATTTCGAGTGGTCATACTAGCAGATAGCAGTGAACGAGTACAAAAAGTGCATGAAGTATTAGAGGATTATGAAATAGTTTCACAGATTGGAGCTAATTCAAGTGATTTAACACGTCCGGGTATCTTTATTATAGAGGGAGATTTAGAGGCAGGTTTTGAGCTTCCTTTACAAAAAATGGCTGTTATCACAGACTCGGAATTGTTTAAACAGAAGCATAAGAAAAAAGCTCGCGCTCAAAAGGTTACAAATGCAGAAAGAATAAAAAGCTATTCAGAGATTAAGCCAGGGGACAATGTTGTACATATTCACCATGGTATCGGTAAATATATTGGTATAGAAACACTACTGGTAAATGGCGTGCATAAAGACTACCTGCATATTCGATACCGCGGAGATGATAAATTATTTGTTCCTGTAGATCAAATTGATCTTATCCAAAAATATGTTCCTTCAGGTGAAAAAGATCCGAAGCTCCATAAACTAGGGGGCACAGACTGGAAGAAAACAAAATCGAAGGTATCAGCTGCTGTCCAAGACATAGCAGATGAATTGCTAAAGCTTTATGCAAAGCGAGAGGCAGAAGTTGGATATGCGTTCGAACCAGATGGAGAAATGCAAAGAACCTTTGAGGCAGCTTTTCCGTATGAGGAAACAGAGGACCAGCTACGGACAATTCAAGAGGTTAAACGTGATATGGAAAGAGCGCGTCCAATGGATCGCTTGGTATGTGGGGATGTTGGATACGGTAAGACAGAAGTCGCAATAAGAGCTGCCTTTAAAGCGGTAATGGAAGGGAAGCAGGTTGCTTTTCTCTGCCCAACTACCATTCTTGCTCAGCAGCATTACGAGACAATGATTGAGAGGTTTCAGGACTTTCCTATCGAGGTTGGCTTGCTAAGTCGATTCCGTACGAAAAAACAGCAGGCAGAAACAATTAACGGGCTAAAAAAGGGTATGGTTGATGTAGTGGTCGGAACACATCGCATTCTTTCGAAGGATGTGGAGTACCATGATTTAGGGTTACTGATAGTCGATGAAGAGCAGCGATTTGGTGTAAAGCATAAGGAAAAAATCAAGCAGTTAAAAACAAATGTTGATGTGTTAACGCTTACCGCCACTCCTATTCCTAGAACACTGCATATGTCCATGATTGGTGTGAGAGACCTTTCTGTAATTGAAACGCCACCAAAAAATCGTTTTCCTGTACAGACTTATGTAATGGAATATAACGGAGTACTTGTCCGAGAAGCTATTGAAAGGGAATTAGCTAGAGGAGGACAGGCATTTTACCTTTATAACCGTGTAGAGGATATAACTCGTAAGGTAGATGAAATTCAAGCACTTGTTCCTACTGCCAGAGTTGGCTATGCACATGGTCAAATGTCAGAAACCGAGCTAGAATCCGTCATTATTAGCTTTTTAGAAGGAGAGTATGACGTTTTAGTCACCACAACTATTATTGAAACAGGCATAGACATACCGAATGTTAATACGCTGATCGTCCATGACGCAGATAAAATGGGATTATCTCAGCTTTATCAGTTGAGAGGGCGTGTTGGCCGTTCAAACCGAGTGGCTTACGCATATCTTCTTCATCAAAGAGACAAGGTGCTTACGGATGTGGCAGAGAAACGTTTACAGGCGGTCAAAGAATTCACCGAGCTGGGCTCTGGATTTAAAATCGCGATGAGGGACTTGTCCATCCGTGGAGCAGGAAATTTGTTAGGTTCTCAGCAACATGGATTTATAGATTCGGTAGGATTCGATTTATATACTCAGATGTTAGAAGAAGCAATAGAGGAACGTCGTACTGGTGTCAAAAAGGAAGAGGCTGAAGAAATAGAAATTTCACTTAGTACAGAGGCCTATATTTCCGATGAATATATACCAGACGGTTATCAAAAAATCCAAATGTACAAACGAATTAAAGCGATGGAAAAAGAAGAAGAATATTTAGAAATAGTAGATGAGCTTCAGGATCGTTTTGGAGATATACCGCTTCCGGCAGAAAGATTACTCCGTATTGCTCGTATGAAGGTATGGGGAAAAGAAGTCGAGGTAGAATCTATTAAGGAGAATAACAAGAAGGTTTCTATTAGGATTAGTAAAGAAGGTACCAAGCAAATAGACGGAGCGATGCTAGTCGAGGAAACCATGAAATTTGGTCGAGCGGTAGGATTTCATATGGACCAAGCCAACCTTATTGTTACCATTGACGGTAGAAAAACAGATAGAAATGAACCCTTTGATGTGTTAGAAGAAGTGATGAAAATCCTGCCTAAAACAAAAAAGATAGAAGAAGTAAAATAGCGCTTTGCATATTATTTGGTAATGTGATGCATACTATGGCAGAAATAAACTTTTATTTCCATTCTGTCGAAAGAGAGGCACACATTACATGAAAGCAACAGGAATTGTACGTCGTATTGATGATTTAGGTAGAGTAGTTATTCCAAAAGAAATTCGTCGAACTCTTCGTATTCGTGAAGGAGATCCACTGGAAATTTTCACTGACAGAGAGGGAGAGGTAATTCTCAAGAAATACTCCCCGATTAATGAACTTGGAGATTTTGCAAAGGAATATGCAGAAACGTTATACGAGACCCTAGGTACTCCAGTATTAATTAGTGACAGAGATGAAATGATCGCTGCAGCTGGACTTTCCAAAAAGGATTATTTAAAACGTCGAATTAGTCCAGAAGTAGAGGAAATCATAACGGGCCGTAACGTCATTGTAGAAAAGCATGAGAACTCTGTAGAATGGATACCAGGGGTAACGGAAACTGTAAAGTCCTATTGTATTGCTCCTATTATTGCTGCAGGAGATCCTATTGGTGCTATTTTAATCTTCTCTAAAGTGCATTTTATTGGCGAAGCTGAATTAAAGGCTATAGAAACTGCGGCTAACTTTTTAGCAAAACAAATGGAAAATTAATCATCACATTTCAATTAAAGCTTATTTTCCATAGCCTTCCTCTTTCATTGAGGAAGGTTTTTTGTATTTCCGCTTTCCGGTCCCTCGAGTCAAATGTGGCACGACTGCGGTGGCTGGAGAACAGCCTCCTCGCCGTACCCCATTTGCTGGTCGTGGCAGACATAGGCGCTTACGCTTTTCTTGTATTGATGTATAATAATGCTATTGATGGAGAAGAAGGGGTAATACTATGAGTAGTGAATGGAATATGAAGTCCTACATGAAGGGAGCTGCGCTTCTAACAATAGCGGCTATTATCGTAAAACTGCTGAGTGCGGTTTACAGGGTTCCCTTTCAAAACTTGGTTGGTGATGAAGGTTTCTATATCTATCAACAGGTGTATCCCTTCATTGCGATTATTACGACTTGGACTTCATATGGTTTTGCAGTAGCTTTATCGAAAATTCTCTCTGATTATGCTGCTGTAGGGAAAGAAAATGCTTTAGATCAAGTAAAGAAAATAGCATTTTTCTATATAGGATTCATTTCCCTCGTTTTCTTTTTTATTTTATATTTCGGAGCAGAATTTATTGCGGATGCAATGGGAGATCGTCAGCTAGCGCAATTATTACATTCGGGCTCATTCGTCATTTTATTAATGCCTTTTTTAGCTGTACTGAAGGGAAGCTTTCAGGCAGAGGGTCAGATGGCACCGGTTGCATATGCCCAGATAATTGAGCAGGCTGTACGGGTCTCTGTCATTTTAATTGGTGCCTGGATTGTTGTATCCACTAGCTTTGATTTGTATAAAGCAGGGAGTACTGCTATGTATGGGGCTGTTGTAGGAGAACTAGCTGGTATTTTATTTTTAGCTGTGCTCTATTGGAAGGTCATGAATCGGAAGGAATATAAATCTTCCTCGAGGCTTGTTGATAAATGGCGGGTTGTGAAAGAGTTAACTGCCATCAGTATTAGCGCAAGTATAAGCTCTATGCTCTTTCTGTTGCTACAGCTTGTCGATTCTTTTACTGTCTTTCAGCTTTTATTGGACAGTGGGGTAGAGAAGCTTGCAGCGATGGAAATCAAGGGAATTTACGACCGAGGACAGCCATTGGTACAGCTTGGTATTGTGATAGCTTCCACTCTATCTTTAGCAATCGTTCCTTTGGTTGCTCATCGAATGAATAGCAACAAGGGAAGGAGCGCTGTTCCTTTTATGCAGTTAACTTACCGAGTGGCATGCACATTTGGTGTGGCAGCAGCTCTTGGTTTGATTGTAGTAATGCCTTTTGTAAACGAAATGCTGTTCCAAACAAAGGCGGAGTCTGTTACTTTAATGGTATTTTCCATCCAAATTATTTGGATGTCCTTTATTTTAACCCTTATGGCGATGCTACAGGGAAGTGGAATAGTAAAACTCCCAACCTTTTTGCTGTTAATGGGTGTGATTTTAAAATGGATCGGCAATATTACACTGGTGCCTAGCTATGGAATACTCGGAGCTGCTATTTCTGGTAACATAAGCTTAGTTGTTGTGTTTTTATTAATGCTTCTTTATGTGAAAAAAAGCTGGAAGATGACATTTGCACCAATAAAGTTTTATCTTGGAATACTTATATCCTCGCTTGCCATGGTAGTCGTAGTGGTTGGGTATACAAATTTAGCTGAATCTCTTCTATTCGCTTGGCTAGAAGGCCGTATGCAATCGGTTCTCATCTCACTGACGGCGGTGTTTCTTGGAGCGGTAACCTTTTTATATGTGCTAGCAAAGAGAAGAGTGATTGCAGAAAAAGAGTGGTACCTGCTTCCATTTGGGAAAAGAATGGCAGCGATTCAATTATGGTTAAATAAACAAAAATAAGGTTGTGAAGCTTATGAACAAAATAGTAGTGATTGGATTGGGAGCAAGTGATCTAGAGCAGCTTCCACTAGGGATATATAAAAAGCTTCTGCAAGCAGAAAATTTATATGTTCGAACGGAGCAGCATCCTGTTCTTCAAGAACTGAAGGCTGAAGGAGTAACATGGAAGAGCTTCGATACTCTATATGAAAAAAACGACCGTTTTGAAGATGTCTATTCGGCGATTGTGGAGGAGTTATTACAGCTATCCAATGAAAATACAATTATCTATGCCGTACCTGGTCACCCTTTAGTAGCGGAACAGACAGTACAGCTATTGATAGAGGCAGAAAAGGATGGAAGAGTGCAGCTTGAAATCGAAGGTGGGCAAAGCTTTTTAGACCCTATCTTTAATGCGTTGCGCATCGATCCTATCGAAGGTTTTCAATTACTAGATGGAACTAGTCTTCATCGTGACGACTTACATATGAATGCCCATTTGTTAATAGGACAAGTATACGATTCCTTTAGTGCATCAGAGGTAAAGCTCACACTGATGGAAAAATATCCAGATGATTATGAGGTCACCTTAGTGACAGCTGCTGGTTCCACCCAGGAAAAGCTGCAGAAGGTGCCATTATATGAAATAGATCGGGTCATGACTCTAGATAATTTAACCACCTTGTATGTACCTCCAGTAAAGGAAATGGAAAATCGAATAAAGGAGTGGCAAACTTTTCGAGAGATTATTGCTACTTTAAGAGGGCCAGACGGTTGTCCATGGGATAAGGAGCAAACTCATAGCTCCTTAAAGAAATATGCTATAGAAGAAGTATATGAGCTACTCCAGGCGATTGATGAAGAAGATGATGATCACCTTGTCGAAGAACTAGGAGACGTATTGCTGCAGGTATTTTTGCATGCTCAAATAGGGGAAGACGAGGGTTACTTTAGTATGGAGGACGTCTTGGCCTCCGTTGCTGAAAAGATGATTAGAAGGCATCCACATGTCTTTGGAGATGTGAAGGTTGAAAATACAGAGGATGTGTCACGTAATTGGCAGGAGATTAAGGAGAACGAGCAAAGTGTCAGTAGCGACTCTATATTGGATGGAGATTGGAGAGCAGACTCCTCCTTGTTAACTTCCTTTAATTATCAAAAGCGTGCAGCAAAATTTGGATTTGATTGGCCAGAGGTTTCAGAGGCTTGGAAGAAGTTTGAGGAAGAGCTAGCTGAATGGAAGGAAGAGTTAAAAGGAGGATCGAAAGAGACGCAAACCGATGAATTAGGAGACGTCCTCTTCACGATTGTGAATCTTGCAAGATTCTATGGTCTGTCGCCAGAGCTAGCAATGATGCAGGCAAATAATAAATTTAAAAGAAGGTTCCAATATATTGAGAAAAGAGTAGCAGAAGGTAGGGGAGAATTTTCTCTTTATAGCCTAGAGGAGCTCGATGAGTTTTGGAACGAAGCAAAAAAGTTAGAGAGGTTGTGAGACGATGAGATTAGATAAGTTTTTAAAGGTATCTAGGTTAATTAAGCGAAGAACGTTAGCAAAGGAAGTAGCAGATCAAGGAAGAGTGACGATCAATGGGAAAGTAGCTAAGGCAAGCTCAACGGTGAAACCAGGAGACGAGCTTTCTATCCGGTTTGGGCAAAAGGTTGTAACGGCGCAGGTTAATGAAGTAAAAGAGAATGCGAAGAAAGAAGATGCGGCTAAGATGTTTACTATCTTGAAAGAAGAGCGCCTTGAAAAAATAGAGCCTGAGTTTATTGACGATGAAGACTAAAGCATATATTCTCTTCTCTCTAAAATAAAAGTTAAGAAAAAAAGCATGAGATTTAGTCATGCTTTCTTTTTTTTATGCATAGAATCTATTAGGACAAGGAGAGGAGAGAGGATATGCAATATCAAGCAGAAAATCAAACAATCACAATTCCAACGGGGGACCACTTAATTTCGCTAAGAAATCGAAAGAGAATGGACCTAACATCTGTCAAAGCAATTGAAAGATTTGATCAACAAGAATTTTTCGTTCGCACATCTCAAGGCACCCTTCATATTAAAGGGGAAGATTTGAAGATTGTCCATCTGGATGTAGACAAAGGTCTACTGACATTAGAAGGTATCGTCCAGGCAATACAATACGCAGATGAGCAAAGCATAGACGGTGCTAGAGGATTACTTCATAAGTTATTCGGATGACGCTTTCCTTACAGTTTTTTAGTTTGTTACTAATGATGATTAGTGGAGTCATCGTAGGAGCCATCATAGAGGGATTGCGTTTTGTTATGCATAGTGCGCCAAGACGCTCCTTCTTTTATAAATATCGTATCTACATCGAGATAGTAGCCTGGATCGTCCTTGGTCTGGGAACCTTTTATATTCTTTACACAGTTAGAGATGGTATTTGGCGAATATATGATCCGCTTGCCCAATTGCTAGGAATTCTCTTATATGAACAAGTATTTCAGCCCGTTTTTCGCTTTGCTGGACGAGTTTGTTTACGCTTCATAATTAGGCCTTTATGGATTCTATTAAAGCTACTAACTGGGTTAGTTCTAAAATTTGTACAACTTCTTTTAAAATTTCTGCGGTTTTTACTGTCACCAATTGTTTATATTTATAAAAATACATTGCATTTGGCACTACAGAATTTCCTAAAAAAACGATATAATAAGAAAAGTAGAATTCCTAAAGTAGAATAGGAGAGTGAGACATGAGGCAGGAGCGATATAAAGCACCAACTGAACAACATATTACATCTATTAATACAGACTACGTGCGTTCTGTCCAACGTCGTGAAACTCAAAATAAGTCTCGTAAAATAAGACTTATTAGACGCCTAGTTGCTTTTAGTATTTTTTCTATGCTGCTTATAGGTTTCCTAGTGTCTGCACTGGTAAACAGCAAGCAAACTTTAGCAGAAAAGCAACTACAAAAGGAAGAAGTTGCAGTGGAGCTTGAAAGAGTTCAAGAAGAGCAGGAAATGCTTAAAATGCAAATTTCCAAGCTTAATGATGATGAATACATTGGAAAACTTCTTAGAAAAGAATATTTTCTATCCGAAGAGGGAGAAATCATCTTTTCCTTACCTGAGGATAGTGACAAATAATGAAAAATTTGTAGTCAAAAAGAGTGTCTTGTTGACACTCTTTTTTTGTTAGCTATAATAAAAGATAAGAATGTGTATACTACTCGTTCTAAGAGTCGCTTAAATTTTAAGGAGGAGCATTTTTTTTATGTCAATTGAAGTAGGCAGCAAGGTACAAGGTAAAGTAACAGGAATCACTAACTTTGGAGCATTCGTCGAGCTACCAGGAGGCTCAACAGGTCTTGTTCACATTAGTGAAGTTGCAGATAACTATGTGAAGGATATTAATGATCATTTAAAAGTTGGCGATATGGTCGAAGTGAAAGTGATGAATGTTGAAGCGGATGGCAAAATCGGCTTATCTATTCGTAAAGCAAAGCCACAAGCAGAGAGACCGGAGAGACCAGAACGTCCACAGCGTCCACGCAACAACAACCGCCCGAACGACCGTGATCGTCCGAGCAAAGAGAATTTTGAGCAAAAAATGGCGAAGTTCCTAAAGGATAGTGAAGATCGTTTGTCTACGTTAAAGCGTGCAACAGAATCTAAGCGCGGCGGACGTGGCGCAAAAAGAGGATAATACGCTGTCTGTTTTATCGGTAGAAAAAATGTTTAATAGATGAAGAACTAGAGGTGCACAGCTTAGCTGGGCACCTCTTTTTATAACTAAAAGAATTTATTTTCAAAACTGGGGGTAGGGGATTGAGAAAAGTAGAGATTTTAAGGGAGCATCAACGTTACGTGGAATGGCTAGATTCTTTGCAAAGTTATTCGGAAGAGGAAGGAAGAAAACCTTACAGGGAGGGTAAATGGTCACCAAAGGAAATAATTATGCATTTAGCAGAATGGGATCGTTTTACGCTAGAGAATCGATTACCAAGAATGAAGGAGGGAGAAATACATGAAAGGTATCCTGATTTCCAAGAGTTTAATGCAAAGGCCGCTGCCTCAGCGAATAAACAAACATTTAAAGAAACCATTGCTCATGCAAAAGAGCAACGCACTAAGATTATGGAGCAACTACAAAAAATAGATGAAACGGAATGGGAAAAAATCTTTTACATCGGAGAACGCCCTATGTCTATCCGTCAGTATTTCACAGATTTTATCGAGCATGACTTACACCATAAGGTTCAGATTTCAGGTTATCTGTAAATGAGGAGTCTGAGAGGCTGGAATAAAGCCTATTCCTAAATTCTATAATGAGAAGTTTTCGGCCGAATTGCTAATGCCTATCAGGCTTATGATAAGCATGAAAGAATGAAAAAAATCATTCAATTAGTAGAGAAGAACTTAGAGCCGTATCGTGGAAGATTGTTTGAAGGCTTGTCGTTAATAAAGAGGAGAAAAAAGAATATGAGGCTGGACAAATCGAATGAGTTTATTTTACGATCAAATAATCAGAGGATTGGGAATGGAAAGATTATGTCCTTTTTAAAATTTCTTGACCAAAATTTATTTTTAATAGGTAATTTTATTGGTTCGAAGCAGCGTCGGCGACTCCTGTGGGAGCAGGTGGTAGGAGAGCCAGCACAACCGCACGCGTAAGCGTTGGGTGCTGGCTTGTTACGCCCCCACGGAAAGCGTCCGACGCAGCGGAGAACCTAAATCTCAAAAATTAAGAAAGTACGTATTATTCTAATTGTATAATGAATCACACGTGCTTCCACAGTCTACTCTGTAAGCGTACTTGCAATAAAATTCCTTCTGCTCGACAGGTATTTCCATTAAAATCATCTAACATTCAGTTACAAAATACTGTTTCATGCGGATATCTTCCATTGACCAAGGAATTGGTCCCTTCGACAATAAACCCTCAGCTTTTTTTGAATGTCCTTAAGAATTCTTTCATCTTTTAAAATTACTCCTTCAAAAAACATTCTAGAGAGGGTGGACTTTGTTCGATGCCAGTCCGAAGCGAAGAAACTCTTATAGAATGCTAGATTATACATTTCAATCAGCCAATTTTAAATGTGAAGAGATTCCCTATAGGCATAGGGAATAGATGAATCAAAGATAAAGATATCGAAATCTAACGTAGAATTAGATTTGCCTCTTACGACACTAACAGCCAGAAGCACAGCCTGACATAATGGAAAATGACGTTTAACAAATTGGAACGCTGCTGTATGAGCTTCAGACCTTTGCAGTTATTCCTTTAAAAATAGATAAAAAAATAGCAGCTACAAAGTAGCTGCTATTTGTAAGATGACCCCTACGGGATTCGAACCCGTGTTACCGCCGTGAAAGGGCGGTGTCTTAACCGCTTGACCAAGGGGCCGTATATATAATGGCGGCAGAGGGGATCGAACCCCCGACCTTACGGGTATGAACCGTACGCTCTAGCCAGCTGAGCTACGCCGCCGTTCTCTTAACAACAAATATCATATTACAAGCGATTGGACAAAGTGTCAATACTTTTTTTAAAACTAAATAGTTCGACTTTTGAAGGGGTAAATAGTTCCCCCTCGACTTGTTTAGAGAAAAATTATTAGAACCTTACAAAGCCCTTTTTTTCTAGCCAATCTAGTCGAAAAGTTTTTAAGGAGGAATATCAGGAAGTGACATTCTTCTCGTAATAGCGAAGGTATACTTCGAACAAGAGTTGAATAGGAGGTATACCCAATTGAAAACAATGTATGAACAGGAACAAAAAAAGTTTTATTTCTGGCGCAGCTTCATAGAAGGGATAAAAGCAAGGAAGATCACGCTGTTGTTTACCGTAATATTCTTTTTATTAACATTCTTTGGAGCACAGGTGGTTTTGTTTGAGGCAACAGTTCCCTTTTTCTTACCCATTTGGGCACTTGTTCATCTTAGATTCCCACGCTATATCCCTTGGACAATAGCTGGGGCTGTACTAGGAAGCTTAACGTTAGGCATAGGACAACTTACTATACATGCACTACAAGCACTCCTTTTTAAGTTTCAAGGGAAAAGGATTATAAGAAAAATACCGGTTCCGTTATTTGTTTTCTTGGATATTATACTTGTTCAGCTGATCTGGCAGCTTATCTCCTATGGGGGTGAGGTACCAGTATCCATCTGGCTATCCATTGGATATGAGGGGATACTAAGCCTATTTATGACGCTGTTTTTGTTTCAGCTCTTTCTGCCTTTACCAGAGCTTCTTCACCGTAAGTGGACAAACGAAAGAATGGGAGCAGCTTTACTAATCGGAGCACTAATACTAACAGGGATGTCATCATTAATAGTTGGTTATGTATCGATTCCATTAATCATTGCACATCTCGTTATCGTAATAGCAGCAGCTGTAGGAGGAGCTCAGTTGTCTACAGTGGTAGCAGTCCTAGCAGGTAGTATTTTAAGTATTTCAACGCTCAGCTTTAGCGGCATGATTGCTGTATACGCGGTAACAGGGTTTTTCGCTGGCCTGCACAGGAGATTCGGACGGCTATGGCAGGCTTTTAGCATGCTTGGCGTCACCTTTTTCTTTATTTTATATGATCAAACCTTGCCTCTAGATAGTGTTTATATAGGGTCTCTTGTAGCGGCCTCTTTACTTTTCTTTATGATACCGTCCCAGTGGATTAGCGATTTAAAGAACCATTTATATCCTGACGCAACTCATGTTCTTTTACGGAGACAAAAATGGATGACAGAGAAGGTACACCATCAATTACAAGAGTTTCAGTATTTTGTTGATTTTATCACTGGTTTTATTACACAAAAATTCGAGAAAAAAGGGGGGACCTTAGAACAGCCAGAACTTTTACATGTCTGTCAGTCATGCTTTCATTATGAAAAATGCTGGGGGGAAAAATCTAATGGAATTCCAAACCTAATAAAACAGTGGGAGGAGCAGCCGAATAAGACAAGGATCCATTTAGAAATTAAACTTCAAAATAAATGTGTGAAGCCAAGTGTGATTATACAGGAGCTTAAAGAAAGAGAGGCTAAGAAACAGCTGCAGCTGGAGATGCAGCATGGTAAGAAAATGTTTGCTTTAAAACTGAGAGATATGGGACAGCATATGAGTGAGCTGATGAACAATTTAGAAAGTGGGGTTTCTCTATATACATCTCATGAAGAAGAACTAAAACAAAAGCTTCAGCAGTGCAATGTCGATTTTTTTCAGATAGATGTGCTAAGTATTGAAAAAGGACAAATGGAAATTGTATGCTGCCTACCTGTAGAGGCACGAGGAAAGATGTTAGGAGAAAGAATGATTCTTCCTATTCTTTATGAATTGTGGAAGGAGCCATTTGAAATTATTTCGGAAAGAGAGTTGCAGCAACCTTACAATCATATACAAATGACCTTTAAGTCATCTGTTCGTTTTCAAGTAACACATGATGTTTATACATCCTCTAGCAGAAATACAATCTATTCAGGAGATGCTCATGCTGTTTTTCAATTGCATCCAGGTTTACTAGCAGTTATTTTATCTGACGGAATGGGTAATAATATAGAGGCACATAGAGAAAGTAGAAGAGTCATGCAGTTTATGCGTGAATGCTTAAACAAAAAAATGGATCCAGAAACAACGATGCATACGCTACATTACATGATGAGTCTACAGGATGAAACGGATAGCTATGCAACAGTAGATTTAGCCTTAATTGATTTGCAAAAGGGAGAGCTTTGGTCTTGGAAGGCCGGCAGTATGTCTACGTATTTGATAAGAGGGAAGGATATGCGTAAAATTGAAAGCAAGCATGTCCCATTTGGATTTTTACCAACCATTTCTATAGAGGCAAGAAAAGTAGATATAAAGGATGGAGATATTTTACTTATGCTTTCGGATGGCGTGTTTTCTTCTAAAACAACAATTGAAAAACAGGAGCAATATTACCGAAAAATATTGCAAGACCCAACCATTAATGCAGAGCGATTTGTGAAGATTTTAGAAGAAACCTATTCGTTGCCGGGTGATGACCGGACTGTTATTTTTATGCAAGTGAAACACGCTGTTCCTGAATGGTCTATATTTTCACCAAGAGAGGCGGCTAGATACTAAGAAAAATGCTACAATAATCTAAAGGATGTTGAAAGAGAGAGGGTGAGAAGATGCACCAATTCGTCCGAAAGGTGAAACAATATATTGACAAGCACCAGCTGATTGAAAAGGGAGAGCGTCTTCTTATCGCCTGCTCTGGTGGGGCTGACTCTGTAGCTGCAGTTCTCGTAATGAAAGAGTTGGCGAGCGTTTATGAATGCGAGCTAGGAATTGCTCATACAGACCATCGATTAAGAGGAAAAGAGTCTGCAGAGGATATGGACTTTGTATTAAAATTAGGAGAAAAATTACGTATTCCTGTTCATGCAACCACACTTCAAGTACCAGAGCGAATTGAAGCTGAAGGTGGAAATGTTCAACTGATCTGTAGGGAGGAAAGATACTCTTTTTTTGAACAAGTAGTAAGGAACCATGACTATCATAAACTCATTTTCGGCCATCATGGAGACGACCAAACGGAAACAGTATTAATGACAGTGATCAGAGGATCTTTAAGTAATGCAATTACTGGAATCCCCAATATGCGTCCATTTTCAACAGGTCAGATTATTCGCCCGCTTCTTAATGTGACGAAGAAGGAGATTATGGAGTATTTAAATGAATGCAACGTAGGCTATCGACATGACCCTAGTAATGATAAGCATACATACACACGCAACCGTATCAGACATCGAATCGTCCCTTTATTGGAAGAAGAAAATCCGAATATCAATGAGGCGATCCGTACCTTGGTAGAAAAACAACAACAAGATGATGATTTTCTGTGGCAGCTTGCAAAGGATAAGTTTGAACAGCTTGTGACAGTTGAGAGTGAAGGGGTCTTCTCACTCAATACTAGCACATTTTCGAAGATTCCCCTTGCTTTACAAAGGAGATTGATTCTACTACTATTAGAGTATCTATATAAAAACTCCGACATACTACTTAATGACCGTCTGATTGAATCTATTTTAGCAGCCTGCAATGAACAGGAGGGCCATGCTGTTTTACATTTGCCCAACGGTTTCTTCCTCATTCGTCATTACCAAGTAGTTCAATTTACCTCTTCTAATCCACAAAATGCTTTTAAGTTAAGAGAACAAATTTTTCTAGAAGAGAACAAATGGACTAATTGTGGTGCTGGATTTTCTATCTATTTAACACGGAATATAGGTGAAGTACAATTCTCAGATGAAAAATGGTTTGTTCATGTAGAAAAAGACATGCTTCCCCTTAAGATTAGACAAAAGAAAAATGGAGACCGCATACAAATAAAAGGAATGCGCGCCTCCAAAAAAATTTCACGTCTATTTATAGATGAAAAGGTCCCATTAGAGGAACGGCTAGTATGGCCACTGCTAGTGACTGCCAAAGATGATATAATAGCAGTAATCGGCATACGTTACGGAGTACAATTTTCGAAGCAAGGCAGTTCGCAAAATTATGTATTATACATAAGGCGAAATCAATAATTTAGGGGGACCAATCATGCTAGAGAAGGACATTCTAGAAGTATTAATAACAGAGGAGCAAATTCAAGAAAAGACGAATGAGCTTGGTGCGTTATTGTCAGCAGATTATGCAGACAAGTTCCCACTTGCAATAGGAATCTTAAAGGGTGCAATGCCTTTTATGTCCGATTTAATGAAGCGAGTAGATGCTTATATTGAAATGGATTACATGGATGTATCGAGCTACGGAAATGCGACAGTTTCTTCTGGAGAAGTAAAAATTGTCAAAGACTTAAACACTAGTGTGGAAGGCAGAGACATTCTTATTATTGAAGATATCATTGATAGTGGGATGACTTTAAGCTATCTAGTGGATCTTTTAAAGTATCGTAAAGCAAAATCCATTAAAATCGTGACCCTATTGGATAAGCCTTCTGGTAGAAAAGTAGACTTGGAAGCAGATTATGTTGGTTTTGAAGTGCCAGATGCGTTTGTTGTAGGTTACGGATTAGATTACGCAGAAAAATATAGAAATTTACCATACGTTGGTGTGCTGAAAAAAGAAGTGTATTCTTTTTAGTATAAGTATCCAAGTTTAGAGGCTTTTTGTTGTACGCCCAAAATTTCGTATGATAAGATAATCAGTAGTTTTTCTGTTTACCTTGTGAGGAGGCTAGGAATGAATCGAGCATTGCGCTACGCCATATTGTATTTACTGATATTTTTTGTGATTGTTGGTATATTCGCTACGTTTAATAATAGCAATCAACCAACTAAAGATATTCGTTACGACGAATTCATCACAGCTCTTGAAAAAGGAGAGGTAACAAGCTTCTCTATGCAACCTGAACAAGGTGTTTACTTTGTTGAAGGGAAAATGAAGGGCTATGAAGAGGGAGAGACGTTTTTAACAAAGCTTCCTTATAATAGTGAAAATTTACAAGAAAAGATACGTTCATTAGCAGCGGCTCAAGCGATAGAAGTAGAAGTTATTGAACAATCCAAAACGAGTGGATGGGTTCAATTCTTTACTGGCTTATTACCCTTCTTAATTATCATTATTTTGTTCTTCTTCTTATTAAGTCAATCACAGGGCGGTGGAAACCGTGTGATGAACTTTGGTAAGAGTAAGGCAAAATTATATGATAACGAGAAGAAAAAGGCCAAATTTGCAGATGTTGCTGGGGCAGATGAAGAAAAAGCAGAGCTTGTAGAGGTTGTAGATTTCTTAAAAGACCCTCGTAAATTTGTAGAAATTGGTGCACGTATCCCTAAGGGTATCCTTTTAGTAGGTCCACCGGGAACCGGTAAAACCTTACTTGCACGTGCTGTTGCCGGTGAAGCCGGCGTACCTTTCTTCTCAATTAGTGGTTCTGATTTCGTAGAAATGTTTGTTGGTGTAGGGGCTTCCCGTGTACGTGACTTATTTGAAAATGCGAAAAAGAACGCTCCGTGTATCATATTTATTGACGAGATCGACGCAGTTGGTCGCCAACGTGGTGCAGGTCTTGGTGGCGGACACGATGAGCGTGAGCAAACACTTAACCAGTTACTAGTTGAGATGGACGGCTTTGGTGCTAATGAAGGTATTATCATTATCGCTGCGACAAACAGACCGGACATTCTAGACCCAGCATTATTGCGTCCTGGACGTTTCGACCGTCAAATCACAGTAGGTCGCCCGGATGTAAAAGGTCGTGAAGCTGTACTTAAAGTACACGCACGTAACAAGCCTTTAGATGATACTGTAGATTTAAAAGCAATAGCTTCTCGTACTCCAGGCTTTTCTGGTGCAGACCTAGAGAATCTTTTAAACGAAGCGGCATTGGTTGCTGCTAGAAGAAATAAAAAGAAAATTGATATGTCTGACATTGATGAAGCAACAGACCGAGTTATTGCAGGTCCTGCAAAATCAACGAAGGTTATATCAGAAAAAGAACGTAAAATCGTTGCCTTCCATGAAGCAGGTCACGTAGTAATCGGTTTAACCTTAGATGATGCAGAAGTCGTTCACAAGGTAACAATCGTTCCTCGTGGTCAGGCTGGCGGTTATGCAGTAATGCTTCCAAAAGAAGATCGTTACTTTATGACAAAGCCAGAGCTTTTGGATAAAGTCGCTGGTCTATTAGGAGGACGTGTGGCTGAGGACATCGTGTTTGGGGAAGTATCTACAGGTGCCCATAATGACTTCCAGCGCGCAACAAGCATCGTAAGAAGCATGGTAACGGAATACGGCATGAGTGATAAATTAGGTCCAATGCAATTTGGTCAATCTCAAGGTGGTAACGTTTTCTTAGGCCGTGACTTCAACTCCGAGCAAAATTACTCCGATAAGATTGCTTACGAAATTGATCAAGAAATGCAAACAATGATTAAAGAACAATATGAACGAACAAAACAAATTCTAACAGAAAAACGTGATTTGCTAGACCTTATCGCGAATACACTCTTAGAAGTAGAGACATTAGATGCTGCTCAGATTCTTCATTTAAAGGATCATGGTACGCTTCCTGAGCGAAACTATGGCCAAAACACTGAAGAAACAACTGAGGATGCAACCGAAATCACTTCGGATGCAGTAGGAGCTCCAAATGATCCGACAATTGGAGACTTACCAAGCGAAGACGGTTCTAATGATCCAGATTCACCAATTCAGGAAGAACGTCGATAATAATAGGAAAGCTGATTGCTCTCGTATGTGCACGAGGCAATCGGCTTTTTTCTTATATAGAAAATATGGTATGATGTTTTGGAAAAACTAGAAAAGTGAGGATATGCTCCATGATTCTCGTTTTAGATATCGGAAATTCAAATATTGTGTTAGGAGTCTTTCAAGATGAGCAGCTCATCCATCACTGGCGCATAGAAACAGATCGTCGTAAGACAGAAGATGAATACGGCATGCAGGTAAAAGCACTATTTTCACATGTTCATATATCATTCGATCAAATTGAGGGAATCATTATTTCATCTGTTGTGCCACCCATTATGTTTTCCCTTGAATCCATGTGTAAAAAATATTTTGGAATAAAACCACTAATAGTGGGGCCAGGTGTGAAAACTGGACTAAATATAAAATACGAAAACCCACGAGAAGTCGGGGCTGATCGTATTGTAAATGCTGTTGCAGCTATTCATGAGTATGGTTCTCCTCTTATTATTGTAGATTTTGGTACTGCCACAACGTATTGCTTTATTAACGAAAAGGCAGAATACATGGGGGGAGCAATTGCTCCAGGGATAGGTATTGCTACAGAAGCGCTATTTACTAAGGCAAGCAAGCTTCCGCGTATTGAGCTTGCGACGCCAGAGCATGTAGTAGGAAAAAATACAATAGCTGCAATGCAATCTGGTATTGTTTTTGGGTATGTAGGTCAGGTTGAGGGTATAGTAAATCGTATGAAAAAGGTAGCGAAGAAAAGGCCTACTGTTATAAGTACTGGAGGTATGGCATCTCTTATCGCAAGTGAAACTGCGGTTGTAGATATCATCGACCCGTACCTGACTTTAAAGGGCTTACATTTAATATATAAACGAAACTTAGATGAAAGAGGTAATAAATAGATGAATGATTATTTAGTAAGAGCATTAGCTTTTGATGGAAGTGTCCGTGCATTTGCCGTTCGTACCACAGAGACAATTGGGGAGGCGCAGCGTCGCCACGAAACATGGCCAACTGCTTCCGCAGCTTTAGGAAGATCAATGACTGCTGCAGTAATGATGGGCGCTATGTTAAAGGGAGAGGACAAACTCACTGTTAAGGTAGAGGGGAATGGTCCTATTGGTCCGATGATTATTGATAGTAATGCGAATGGTACGGTACGTGGCTACGTGACCAATCCACAAACCCATTTTGATTTAAATGCTATAGGTAAGTTGGACGTAAGAAGGGCAGTCGGTACAGAAGGTGCTATCACCATTGTTAAAGACTTAGGAATGCGTGATTTCTTCACTGGACAAGTGCCAATTGTTTCTGGAGAAATTGCAGAGGACTTTACTTATTACTTCGCTTCCTCTGAACAAGTTCCGTCTTCAGTGGGGCTTGGTGTGCTAGTAAACCCTGATAACTCTATCTTGGCTGCGGGTGGTTTTATTATTCAGCTAATGCCAGGGACAGATGATGAAACTATCACGATAATAGAGGAGCATTTAGCGAATATGCAGCCAGTTTCAAAGTTAATTGAAAAGGGCTTAACACCAGAAGAGTTGCTATATGAAATTTTAGGTAAAGAAAACGTGAAAATTTTAAATGATATGCCAGTATCTTTTCAATGTAACTGTTCAAAAGAGCGCTTTGCAAGTGCTATAATTAGTCTAGGAGAAGAAGAAATTCGTGATATGATTCATGAGGATGGCGGAGCAGAGGCTCATTGTCATTTCTGTATGGAAAAGTATCAATATTCAATAGATGAACTGGAGTCCTTTATAGATGAAATCAATTCGTAATAACACCCCACCACCAACTAAACGACGCTTAAAAACAAAACCTACGCTAATGCTTATTAGCATACTACTGCTTGGAAATCTGTTGTGGTTTATTGCTTGGTTAATACCAAACAATGATGTCCAGGATTCTGAGGAAGTGGCAACTGTTGGTGGGAAGGCTATTACGAAAGAACAATGGGTTGCCGAGATGGAGTCCAGGTATGGAAAAGAAGTCTTACTAGACATGGTAAATACAGAGGTCATGGAAGCGGCTGCCAAAAGAAATAATATTAAGGTGACTGAAGAGGAAGTGGACTTAGAGCTAGCTTTGACTGTCTCTAGCCAAGAAGGAAACGACACTTCCCTTCAGGCTTTTGATGAAGAAACACTCAGGAAAAAAATTCGGTCGAGACTTATATTAGAAAAGGTTCTCACAAAGGATCTTGGTGTTGAAAAGAAATCGATCGAAGATTTCTATGAAAACAACCAAAACCTCTTTGACATACCAACCTCTTACCGAGCGAGTATCATTTATGTGTCAAGCGAGGGAGAAGCAAAAGAAGTAGTAAAGCAATTAAATAATAAATCTTCCTTTGAAGGGCTGGCAAGAGAGCTTTCTATTGACCCTAGCTCCGCTAGCTTAGGAGGAGATATTGGGTACATAACTGTGGAAACACCAAATTTAGACTCTGCTATTGCTCAAGCTGTGTCAAAAATTGATGAAGGCAAATGGAGTGATGCCATCAGCTTGGAGGATGGTCGATATGCTGTTGTGCTTGTAGAGGATATCATAAAAGGCCAATCCTTCTCTTTTAAAGAAGTAGAAGAGCATATTAAGAGAGATCTGGCGCTTAATCAGATTTCTCAATCGGTTCCACCACAATCCTTTTGGCAGGAGTTCGATGCTAATTGGTTATATGGAGAAGAATAAACGCATCCTTAGGGTGCGTTTTTTACTACTTATTAACGGATATACATAGAGAGCGACGAGAATCTTTATTAATTGACATATCTTCTAATAGGTTGTTAAGATGAATATAATAAACCCTATTAAATAACTAGGGATTAGGAGTGAGATAATGACTAAGGTAGCACAAAGTATTACAGATTTAATTGGAAAAACTCCAATTGTAAAGTTAAATAACGTAACAGGGCCTGAAGATGCAGAGGTATATGTGAAGCTTGAGTACTTTAATCCTGGGAGCAGTGTAAAGGATCGTATTGCACTAGCAATGATTGAGGCGGCAGAAAAGGACGGAAAGTTAAACGAAAATAGTACGATTATTGAACCGACGAGTGGTAACACGGGTATTGGTTTATCTATGATCGCTTCAGCAAAAGGCTATAAAGCTATTTTAGTAATGCCAGATACAATGAGCTTAGAGCGTCGTAATCTTTTACGTGCATACGGTGCAGAATTAGTATTAACACCGGGTGCGGATGGAATGAAGGGTGCGATTGCTAAAGCGGAAGAATTAGCAAAAGAACACGGTTATTTTATGCCACAACAGTTTAATAACCCTGCTAATCCAGAAGTTCACCGTTTAACTACAGGTCCTGAGATTGTAGAAGCGTTCGATCAATTAGATGGCTTCGTAGCCGGAATTGGAACTGGTGGTACAATTACTGGTGCTGGTGGCGTATTAAAAGAGCATTTCCCGAACATTCATATCGCTGCAGTTGAACCAAAGGATTCGAATGTATTATCAGGAGGAAAGCCAGGACCTCATAAAATCCAGGGAATCGGTGCTGGATTTGTACCAGGCGTGCTTAATACAGATTTATATGATTCTATTATTGAGGTTTCTAATGAGGATGCATATGCAACTTCTCGTCAAGTGGCGAAAACTGAAGGTATCCTTGGAGGGGTTTCTGCAGGTGCTGCGGTATACGGAGCTATTCAGCTTGCGAAACAGCTAGGAAAAGGTAAAAAAGTACTTGCTATTTTCCCGGATAACGGAGAAAGATATTTAAGTACACCTTTATATCAATTTGAGGATTAATATAGTGTGAAGGGGTGTCCCATTAGTAGAAAACTATGGGACACCCCTTTTTTGCGTTTATTTGTGATTAAGGATTGTTATTGGGGTGGTCATCAACCAGTATCACCTGTTGGAGCACGATTCTTTTGCAATTTAAAGTGTGTTCGTTTTGGTAGATAACTTCATATGTTTCCAGTTAAGATGGACGTAAATGTGTTTCTTTAAATGGAAAATGGAATAAATGCTAAAATAGAGATCGAGATAAGCTTTTATTCAAAAGAGTAAACAAATAAGTTGATGGTTTCTTATCGTTCAGAAGGAGCCGTTGATCTGAATCTACAGTATATAGCAAGCAAAAGGAAGAAGGGAATAACATTGGAACTAAAGTACTCGCAAAAATTTGAGGCTGGCGGAATCACCCTTGATTTTCGAAAGGAAACAATCGTGATGGGCATATTAAATGTAACACCAGACTCCTTTTCGGATGGTGGGAAGTTTAATGAGATAGAAGCGGCTGTTGCGCAAGCAAAGCAGATGGTAAAGGACGGAGCGAAGATTATTGATGTTGGAGGAGAGTCTACGAGACCGGGCTATACTCCAATTACTGTAGAGGAAGAAATTGCTCGCGTAGTGCCTGTGATTGAAGCTCTTCGAAGAGAAGTCGATGGTATTATTTCAATTGATACTTATAAGGCAGAGGTAGCAAGAGCAGCTATCCAAGCTGGTGCGCATATTATCAATGATATCTGGGGTGCTAAAAAAGATCCTCGAATTGCCGAGGTAGCGGTAGAATTTCAAGTACCTATCATCTTAATGCATAATAGAAATAACGAAGATTATCAAGATTTTTGGAATGAAGCCAAGCAAGATTTAGAGGAAAGCATCCGGATAGCTAAGTCAGCTGGAGTTCCAGATAGTCACATTTGGCTGGATCCGGGTATTGGCTTTGCTAAAAATACGACGCAAAATATATGGATGATGCAGCATTTGAAGGAGTTAGTAGACATGGGCTATCCGGTATTACTTGCCACCTCACGTAAGCGTCTTATCGGCAATGTACTCCAACTTCCAGTAGAGGAACGTATGGAGGGTACTGGAGCGACTGTATGCTACGGTATCCAGCAAGGATGTCATATGGTACGTGTGCATGATGTGAAGGAAATAACGAGAATGACAAGAATGATGGATGTTTTAGTAGGTAAAACAAATTATCAAGAAGCGGAGAATTAAACATGGATTACATATATCTAAATGATTTAGAGTTCTACGGCTATCATGGTGCACTGCCGGAGGAAACGAAACTGGGTCAAATCTTTCGAGTGACAGTCACACTTGCTTGTGATTTAAAGGAAGCAGGAGAAACAGATAACTTAGAGGCTACGGTAAACTATGCAGAGGTTTATGAAGTTTGTAAGGAAATAGTAGAAGGTAAGCCTTATTTATTAATTGAATCCGTAGCAGAAAAAATTGCAGGGAAAATTCTAGAACAGTATAAGGGCAAGGTAAGCGGCTGTAAGATTCATGTTGTGAAGCCGAATCCACCAATAGCGGGTCATTATGCTTCTGTAGCTGTGGAAATTACGAGAGGTGTGCTATGAACATCGCCTATCTTTCCTTAGGATCAAACATCGAAAACCGTCTTCACCACCTTCAGCAATCAGTTCGACTCCTGGCTGAATCGGATATGGTAGAAGTGAAGAAAATCTCCTCTGTGTACAAAACAGATCCTGTAGGTTATTTAGATCAAGATGCTTTTTTAAATATGGTGGTAGAAGTGACAACATCACTAACACCACATGAACTTTTAAAAAAATGTAATGAGATTGAAGCGGCTTTAGGGAGAAAGCGAGATATTCGCTGGGGACCTCGAACGGTAGACCTTGACATTTTGTTGTATAATGAAGAGAATATGAAAACAGAAGACCTTATTATTCCGCATCCTAGAATGACGGAACGAGGCTTTGTACTCATACCACTAGTGGAACTTAACGATCAGTTAATAGAGCCACAATCTAAACAATTTTTATCACATCTAGCGGATGGTCAGAAAGAAGGCGTCCATTTATGGAAAACATTCGATGGGGTTCACGCATTCGTGCATTTCGAAAGTTAAAGATGGTCAAGCAGGTAGAGCTTGCAAAGAAAATGGATATGTCTGTATCTATATTGGGCAAAATAGAGCAAGGGAAGCGTATGCCAACTGATGAACAGTTGAAAAAAATAGCTTCCATACTTGATATACAGCTAGAAGAATTGAAAGGGGAACAAAAGGAAGGTGAAGAATATTGACAGTTGCATCAACTAAGCCTTTCCAAATAGGGGATATTGTTATGGATAACCGTGTCGTACTGGCCCCTATGGCAGGTATCTGTAACTCAGCATTCCGTCTAACTGTGAAAGAATTTGGAGCAGGGCTTGTGTGTGCAGAAATGATTAGTGACAAGGGAATCGTTATTAAAAATGAAAAAACATTAAGCATGTTATATATCGACGAACGAGAAAATCCCCTTTCCTTACAAATATTTGGAGGAGAGAAGGAAACGTTAGTAGCTGCGGCTAAATATGTGGACCAGCATACAACAGCAGACATTATTGATATAAATATGGGCTGCCCGGTTAATAAAATCATTAAATGTGAAGCTGGCGCAAGATGGTTGTTAGATCCCAATAAAATCTATGAGATGGTTGCGGCTGTCGTAGATAATGTAAGGAAGCCGGTAACTGTAAAAATGCGTGCAGGCTGGGATGATGAGCATTTATACATGGTGGAAAATGCTCGTGCAGTGGAACGAGCTGGAGGAGCAGCGGTAGCTGTACATGGTCGTACTCGTGTGCAAATGTATGAAGGAAATGCAAACTGGGATTATATTCGACAAGTCAAAGAATCAGTGAACATCCCTGTTATTGGGAATGGAGACGTGAATACACCTCAGGATGCTAAGAGAATGATAGAAGAAACAGGTGTAGATGCAGTCATGATCGGTCGAGCGGCACTAGGAGATCCTTGGATGATTTATCGTACGGTGGAATACCTAGACTCTGGGATCCTAAAGCCGGAGCCGAGTGTACAAGAAAAGATTGAAGTTTGTTTATTGCATTTTGACCGCCTTGTAGCACTAAAAGGTGAGGCAATTGCAGTTAGAGAAATGCGTAAGCATGCCTCCTGGTACCTAAAAGGCATCCGAGGAAATGGGACAGCTAGAAATATGATTAATCAAATGGAGTCGGCAGAAGAATTAAAGTCATATCTTCGTCACTTTGCAGAAGAGTCAATGAAGGACGGACAAACCTCCAGTTCAATTCTAGCGTAAGTCAAAAGCTGTCACAGTAAGTGGCGGCTTTTCCTCTGTAATCAGAAAAGTGGAAATAACGAAGCCCATAAGCAAAAAGATGAATAGCTAAATGAAATTGTGTACAATAGATGAAACGTGAAGATACGTGCGATAAATGTCGCGGAGGAGTGAAGGAAATGTCTAATATAGAAGAATTAAATGATCAGCTTTTGGTGAGACGCCAAAAGATGAATGCTATACAAGAAAAAGGGTTAGACCCATTCGGAGGAAAATTCGAACGTACTCATATGAGCAACCAAATTGTAGCGGAGTTCAATGAGTATACAAAAGAAACTTTAGAAGAATCTCCAAAAGAAGTTGTAATTGCAGGGCGTATTATGACAAAGAGGGGCAAAGGTAAGGCTGGCTTTGCGCATATTCAAGATTTAGGTGGACAAATTCAAATTTATGTTCGTAAGGATGCAGTAGGAGAAGATGCTTATGAGCTATTCAATACAGCTGACCTTGGCGATATTGTCGGAGTGCGAGGAAATGTATTCCGTACACAAGTAGGGGAGCTTTCTGTGAAAGCTACGGAATTTACGTTCCTAACCAAATCACTACGTCCAATGCCTGAAAAATTTCATGGTTTAAAAGATGTTGAGCAACGATACCGTCAACGTTATTTAGATCTAATGACTAGTGAGGAAAGTAAAACTACCTTTATAGCGAGAAGTAGAATAATTCAATCTATGCGTCGTTATCTAGATAATCAAGGATATCTAGAAGTTGAAACTCCCCTTTTGCATACAGTAGCAGGTGGAGCAGCGGCTCGCCCTTTTATTACTCATCATAATGCATTAGATATGGAGCTTTATTTGCGTATAGCGATTGAGCTGCACTTAAAGCGTTTAATTGTTGGTGGATTAGAAAAGGTTTATGAAATCGGCCGCGTATTCCGTAATGAAGGAGTATCCACGAGACATAATCCAGAGTTTACGATGATTGAATTATATGAAGCTTATGCTGATTATAGAGATATTATGGATTTAACAGAGAACCTTGTTTCTCATGTAGCTTTAGAAGTACTTGGTACTACTACCGTTCAATATGGTGATGATGAAATTAACTTAGCTCCAGGCTGGAGACGTTGGCATATGGCGGATGCGGTTAAAGAAATAACTGGAGTGGACTTCTGGAAAGAGATGACCGTAGAGGAAGCAAGAGCTTATGCTAAGGAGCATGGAGTAGAAATTAAAGATTCCATGGAGGTAGGACATATTCTTAATGAATTCTTTGAACAAAAAGTAGAAGAAACGCTTGTTCAACCTACTTTCATATATGGGCACCCAGTAGAAGTTTCCCCACTGGCTAAGAAAAATCCGGAGGACGGACGCTTTACGGATCGTTTTGAGTTGTTTATCGTAAGACGTGAGCATGCTAATGCTTTCACAGAGTTAAATGATCCTATTGACCAACGTCAACGCTTTGAAGCACAAATGGCAGAAAAGGCAGCTGGTAATGATGAAGCGCATGAAATGGACGAGGATTTCTTAGAGGCTTTAGAATATGGTATGCCACCAACAGGTGGACTTGGAATAGGTATAGATCGTTTGGTCATGCTATTAACAAATTCACCATCCATTCGTGACGTACTGTTATTCCCAACTATGCGTCACCGTGACTAATAAAAAATGAAACGCTACGACAGTAGCGTTTCATCTTTTTTGATAAAATTAACATTTTAAAAAAATATGTTTTACCTCTTGCTAACTTGGTTAGAGCGTGATATAGTTATCAAGCTGTCAATTTCAAACGAGTTTCTCATTGAAACTCTCCGAAAAAAACTTTTAAAAAGTTGTTGACACAAACAAAAGAGTCTGATAAGATATTAAAGTCGCTAAGGCGATAACGAAATGAACATTGAAAACTGAACATGCAAAACGTCAAGATATACAGCGGTTGAAACATATCGCAAAACAAACATGACATCATTTTATGATGATGCCAGCAAAATTTATGAGCTATCAAAGCTTATC
>NZ_JBXEOV010000019.1:0-43844 GCF_056856695.1 Psychrobacillus sp. Z16_25
GTTGAACCAATCGGGCTTTTAGGGACAGTTGATCTCCCACTTAGCTGTCTCATTTCTTTTGCCATCTGGAAGTGGGATTCTTACTGTCCCTTAATGCGGGATAAATAAGCCAGACAGTTAGAAGCATCCTGCAAAGGTAAGGAAAGTGCTAACCCCAACTAGTTTTGTCCACATTACAAAAAAGGCTGAAAGAAAACAATTCCTATCCCTAGAATATAAAAAAAGCATTAGGAGCTCCTAATGCTTTTAAGGGTTAGTTCTCTTTATGTTCTTCTTCACTTTTTAGCTTGTCTGTGTCTTTTTCTTTCTTATTGTCTGCATACCCGTTGTTGCCTTCTGTTTCAAAGTCATCTGGGTTTAGATGAGAATCACGTTGGAAAGATCTTTCGTCAATTTGCTCGGATTTCTTTTTATCTGTCATATTCCATTCTCTCCTTCACTATTTTGTTTGTTTATCAGTGCGATTATTTTTCTTATTAATAGCCGCACGGATATATTCTTTGAAAAATTGTTGCGATTTTTTATCACCGTCTAAAGCAAACTCCTCAGGATGCCATTGGAATCCCATCACAAATGTATGCTGCGTACTTTCAGCTGCCTCAACTATTCCATCGGGAGCAGTCGCCACTACCCTTAACCCTTCCCCAACTCTGTTTACTCCTTGATGATGAAAGGAGTTAACCTTGAAATGTTCCTCTTGAAAAATTTCAAATAGCTTACTCTCCCTGGAGAGTGTAATTGGATGGGACCGGTGTGTTCTGATTGAATTTTGCCTATGCTGCATAGCTGGTTCATCCCTTTGAGAATGAATGGATTGAAATAGTGAGCCTCCCATTACAATGTTAAGCATATGTAATCCTCTGCACATGCCTACGAATGGTTTGTCTAGCTCTAACATTTTTTTTACTAAATCATATTCCATCTTATCAAGTCTCGGGGTTGTCCTTTGCAAATCAAGATGAGGATACTCATTATAATAAGCAGGATCTATATCCTCTCCACCGGTAATAATCAAACCATCAATTTGCTCACAGAGCTCCTCTATATTTCCTTCTGATACTAGAGGAATTAATAGTGGTATTCCTCCCGCCTGAATAATGACATCCGAATACACTGGTGATAAATAATAATTCTTTTCTTCATCTACCTCTGCTGTTATGCCTATAATTGGCTTCATTAGTTTTCACCTTCTCCACCATTTTTATACCCACCATTCGTTCATTAAAAACTTGTTTGTTTTTAGTCACCAAGGGAATAAAAAAGGTAGATATCAAACAGAGGAGGTATTATCTCATGAGTGATAAATATGAAAAACTAGACGAACAAATTTCTGGACAAACACAAGATCGTCAGCCAGGTATTGAGCAAAAAATGCATCCACAGCCTATTTTTGATGATGAGAATTATAAAGGCTCGGAGAAATTAAAAGGGAAAACGGCTCTTATAACTGGAGGAGATAGTGGAATAGGCCGAGCGGTTGCCATCGCTTTTGCTAAAGAGGGAGCAGACGTTGCTATTGCCTATTATGATGAACATGAAGATGCGAAAGAGACTGTTCAGCTTATAGAAAAGTATGGTGTAAAAGCTCATCGGATTGCCACTGATTTAAGTGACGATGAAAATTGTGAGAAGGTAATTGCAGAGGTTATGGAAAATTTTGGAAAGCTAAATATTTTAGTTAACAATGCCGGAAAGCAATTTCCTCAAGAAAATTTCTTAGATATCTCGAAGGACCAACTATTCGAGACATTCGAAACGAATATTTTTTCCATGTTCTATCTAACACAAGCTGCACTTCCGCATATGACTAAAGGAGATACAATCGTAAATACTTCTTCCGTCACTGCCTATCGTGGCTCTAAAAGCCTGATAGATTATTCATCTACAAAAGGAGCAATTACCTCCTTTACTCGATCGTTGGCTTTAAATTTAGTGGATAAAGGAATTCGAGTAAACGCTGTGGCACCAGGTCCAATATGGACACCACTGATCCCAGCTACCTTTGATGAAGAAAAAGTGGAAACACATGGGGATAACAACCCTACTGGACGTCGAGGTCAGCCAGCAGAAAATGCTCCTGCATATGTTTTTTTAGCTTCGAATGATTCTACCTATATAACTGGTCAAACCATCCACGTGGATGGCGGAGATTTTGTAAACTCGTAGAAAGTAAAAATACTCATATGTAAATAGCACTTACGATTCTAATCAATCGTAAGTGCTTCTTACTTTTTAAGAGTAATTATCTGCTACTTTAGACGAGCTATCCATACGCACCAAACCCTTTGTTACTAGTTTTTTATCCTACGGTTTTATTTGTTTTTATTCCATCAAATGTATAGAGCACATATTTATTTTCGATTACCGTATCCACATGAACCGTTCTTCCCCAAAGTTGATAGATATAGGGCATTACATTCTCTAAATAACGAGTATCTAACTCTTTTCCTTCGTAGCAATGCTTAATATAAAGCTCGCCATTGCGACCATAATCCCCATTCTCTACAACTAAGTAGGGAAATCCACCATTCGTTCGCATTGCAACTAGTTCATTTCGAATTTGTTCATAATTTTTATCTGTGATTTCATAATTCCCATTTTTCTTCTCAAATAAATATAAATCTTCTCGCTTAACTAGTTCCTTTGTAAGATAGTTTCTTATAAAGGAGGTATCGGATTCTATTTCTCTTACTTCAAATATTTTTTCTCTTCCACCACCAGGAGAAATTCCCATCCGTTTCATCTCTTCTGATGGATGGTCATAGCGATGTTCAATATCTTCAAATATCTTTAATCCTAAATAATAGGGATTGATAGACGTCTTGGATGGCTGCACAACGTTCGCATTCAATTTAGCGAATTCAATGGTTTCTTCTGTGGAAAGATCCATTTCTCTTAAGATTCGTTGGTGCCAGTAAGATGCCCAGCCCTCGTTCATAATTTTGGTTTCTAGCTGTGGCCAAAAGTAAAGCATTTCTTCTCTCATCATAGTTAGTATATCTCTTTGCCATTCCTCTAATTCCTTGCTAAATTGCTCAATAAACAATAACAAATCCTTCTCAGGAGCAGGCGGAAACTTATTCCTATACGGAACAAATAGCCGGCTGGTCTTTTTCGTTTCGTCTAGGCTCCATAAATCATCAAATTCGCTTTTTCTCCTTACCTCTTCTTCCTCTTCTTCATACTCAGGAAGCTTTGGCCTAATGATGGATGGATCAATATGCTCCTGAATGGCGAGGACCGCATCCAAAAATCTTTCTACCTCCTCCTTTCCATAAAGCATTTCGTATTGTGCTATGCGCTCAGCAGTAGCTGTCATACTTTCCACCATATCTCTTCTAGTATTCGAGAACCTTACATTATTTTTGAAGAAATCACAGTGAGCAAGCACATGTGCGATAATCAGCTTATTTTGAATTAAGCTATTCGTATCTAGCAGAAATGCATAGCAAGGGTTGGAATTGATCACTAGCTCATAAATTTGGCTAAGGCCCAGGTCATACTGGAGCTTCATTTTTTGAAATTGCTTTCCAAAGCTCCAATGTGAAAATCTTGTCGGCATTCCGTATGCCCCTATTGTATAAATGATATCTGCTGGACATATCTCATATCTCATCGGATACGTATCTAAACCAAAGCCGGTTGCGATTTCCGTAATTTCGTTAATAGCACGCTCAAGTGTCCCGCTCATACACTGGAAGCTCCTTTAGCAAAGATACTTTTTAATGCTTTATAAATATCCTTATTCTCTTTTAAAATAAAATACCGAAATTTCGGATTATCTATTTCTTTGTAGGCGTTCATTAGAGTGGAATACCTGCTCCTCTCATTTACTTCAGCATAACCAAACATACGAGAGACCTTCATTAAATCATTTACTAGTTCCACACATTTAACATTGTCACTGGATATATTTTCACCATCTGAGAAGTGCACTGGATAGATGTTGTACTGGGAAGGAGGATATTTTTCTGCTATCAGCTCTAATGCTTTTTTATAGGCAGAAGAGCAAATAGTGCCCCCACTTTCTCCTTTCGTAAAAAATGCTTCCTCCTCCACTACTTTTGCCTCCGTGTGATGAGCAATAAATTCTATGTCCACCGACTCATACCTCGAACGCAGAAATCGTAGCATCCAAAAGAAAAAGCTTCTAGCACAATACTTTTCAAATACCCCCATAGAGCCACTTGTATCCATCATGGCAAGGACAACTGCCTTGGATTCTCTTTTTTTTACTTCATCCCACGTTTTAAAACGTAAATCATCTTGATGAATGGGAGCGATTTCTGCCTTCCCCTTTAAAGCATTCCGCTTAATAGCGGAAATAATAGTTCTCTTCTTATCAATGTTTCCCATAAGGCCTTTCTTTCTTATATCATGAAACTCAATATGTTCCGTTATAATCTCTGCGTATTGCTTATTTTCGAGGTGAGGGAGTTCCATATCTTGAAATAAGGCATCTTGTATTTCTTCCATTGAAATCTCTGCCTCGTAATAATCCTGCCCGGCACCGGTACTAGCTTTCTTACCTTTTCCAGCTTCATTTCCTTGCCCTGGCCCTCTCGCTACAATATCTCCAACCTCACTAGATCCATTTCCTTGCCCAACACGCTTGCCTGTATCATAGTTGTATCTGATTTTATATTCATCTAACGACCGGATGGGTATTTTAACCACATCTCGTCCGTTTGACATGATGATACTTTCTTCACTTATTAAATCAGGTAAATTATCGCGTATAGCCTCTTTGACTTTATCCATATGTCTTTGCTGATCCTGATGTCCTTTTCGATGTAGTGTCCAATTTTCCTGAGATATTAGAAATTTCCCTTTCTCTTCTTCCATCCTTAACACCTACCTATCTTGTTACCCGATTGGGTAAGAGTGTAAAAAAACAAGACTAATAAATATATCAGTCTTGTTTTCTTTCTCATTGGCTGTATGTTACCTATTAAGCAAACTTCCCACATACCTTAACAATTCATTTGCAGAGGTAGAATTATATCCATGTTCGTCTATCAATCTTGCGATTACTTCATTAACTTTCTTTAATTGTGTCTCGTCTGGAGTTGATGCAGAAGTAGTTATTTTCACTACATCCTTTAAGTCTGCAAATAGTTTTTTCTGAATGGCCTCTCTCAGCCTTTCGTGAGAGCTATAGTCAAATTTCTTTCCTTTTCTTGCATACGCAGATAGTCGGATTAATATTTCTTCTCTAAAGCCTCTTTTTGCATTTTCTGAGATGCCAATTTGCTCTTCTATGGAGCGCATTAGCTTTTCATCAGGACTCATCTCTTCTCCTGTCAAAGGATCCCTTAATTTATTTTTATTACAAAAAGCCTCCACATTATCGAGATAATTGTTCATTAAGGTAATAGCAGATTCTTCATAGGAATAAACAAAGGCCTTCTGCACTTCTTTTTTCGCAATTTCATCAAATTCCTTACGAGCAATGGAAATAAAATTCATGTATCTCTCTTTGTCTTCTTTGGAAATAGAAGCATGCTGGTCGAGACCTTCCTTTAGAGAACGCAATACATCTAATGCATTGATAGAAGGGATTTCTTTACGAATGATTGCAGAGGAGATTCTGTTAATTACATAACGAGGGTCAATCCCATGCATTCCTTCCGTGGTAGATTCTTTTTTTAGCTCCTCTATATCGATGTCATTATAACCCTCGATTGTCTCCCCGTCGTATAGCCGCATTTTCTTAACGAGATCCATTCCTTGCTTTTTAGAATCCTCTAGTCTAGTTAGAATGGAGAAAATAGCTGCTACTCTCAGCGCATGGGGAGCGATATGAACATTTCTCATATCACTTTCCCGTATCATCTTCTCATAAATCTTTTCTTCCTGACTGACCTGCAGATTATACGGGATCGGCATTACGATGATTCGAGAATGTAGCGCTTCATTCTTTTTATTAGCAATAAAAGAACGGTATTCTGTTTCGTTTGTGTGTGCAATAATCAATTCATCTGCACTAATTAAAGCAAATCGGCCAGCCTTGAAATTGCCTTCCTGTGTAAGGGAAAGCAAGTGCCATAGAAATTTCTCATCCAGCTTCAGCATCTCTTGAAATTCCATCATTCCTCGATTTGCTTTGTTAAGCTCTCCATCAAATCGATAGGCCCTTGGATCTGATTCCGATCCATACTCTGCAATGGTAGAAAAGTCTATACTGCCAGTTAAGTCGGCTATGTCCTGAGATTTGGGATCAGAAGGAGTAAATGTTCCAATACCTACACGTTTATCCTCCGAAAAGAAGATTCTTTCAATCATGACATCTTCAATATCGCCGCCGTACTCCTTCTCAAGCCTTAACGTATTAAGAGGAGAAAGTGCCCCCTCAATTCTTATTCCAAACTCTTTATAAAAGTCATCACGCAAATGAGACGGTATTAAATGTAATGGTTCTTCATGCATCGGGCAGCCCTTAATGGCATAAACGGCTCCTTTGTCTGTCTTCGAATATTCTTCAAAGCCTCGCTTCAAGAGAGTTACGATAGTTGACTTCCCTCCACTTACTGGACCCATAAGTAATAAAATTCTCTTTCGAACATCCAGTCTCTTTGCGGCTGGATGGAAATATTCTTCTACTAGCCGTTCGATTGCCTCTTCTAGACCGAATATGTCCTTCTCAAAAAAGTTGAATCTTTTTTTGCCATTCTCCTCCACAGCGCCTGCATCCTTAATCATGCTATATACACGCGCGTGCGCTGTTTGTGCCACTTCAGGCCTTTCCTTTACTATCTCTAGATACTCCCGGAAAGTACCTTCCCACTTCAGCTTATTTTCCAATTGGCGAGAATCTTTTATCTTCTCAAAGATGTCCATATTCCCCTCCATCCCTTTTCTAGAAATAATTTTGATGATTTTCAAATGACGTTTCCGTAGACATCTTGTTTAGAATATCTTCAATAGGCCTTCCTGATGAAATGCTAGCTCATCAACCGATTGCAAGTGAGTCCAGCTTCTCCTCTATTCTCCTTTTGTTTTTCCTATCATATGCAAATATTCCACGTTCGTTAAAAGAAACAGGAAAAAATATAAAGAAAAAGGATGAGCAAACGTTTAGAACCTTAACGAGCAACCTAGTGATTTGAACGAGAACAGCACGAACCAGACTTAAAAAGCCTCTATGATTCATCATAAGGGCTTCTTTATATTTGAACCTTAGGTTCTCCGCTGCGTCGGACGCTTTCCGCAGGAGTCGCCGACGCTGCTCCGAACCATTTGTTATTCCTATTAATACTAAGTTTTGACTAGTAAATCCTAATAAGAATAATACCTACTACGAAAAGAACCTGATTGTCCAAACTTTTTCTTTTTTTAACCTTTCATATACAGGTTCCCCGCTGCGCGTCTCATCTTTCGTTGCTGTTAGTTAGGGATTTTTATAAATAAATTCTGTTTTATCGTTCACTGAAATAGTTTTTATAATATCACCACATTCTTTTTTGATGGATATTATCCTTCTGGGGATATCTATTGAAGAAGGAAGTGTACCGGGAATATGGCAGCGACAGGCGGCGACTCCTGCGGGAGGAGGGAGTCAGGTGAGACACGCAGCGGCACGCGTTAGCGTCCGGCTGTGGCTCACCGCTCCCCCCGCGGAAAGCGTCCGCCGAAAGCACCCATTAGTCCTACTATGTAGCATTGCTCTTGTGACAGTCTTATTAAAACATCACACCTTTTTCAGATGTCCCATTTCATCTTTTTCTAATTCATTACACTGATATACTAACGCGACAACTAATTAGCGCGTGAGAAATTTTTCCTTTTTATACGAAAAATGCTTAAAGCGTGGAGAAAATTCGTTAAAATAAAAGGAAGTGGTTAATTCATAAAACAAAATTATTATTAAAAGGATAGTGATTGAATGATATATCTTAATGGAAAAGATTTGACACTTAAGGATATGAGATCGATTTTATACTTTAATGAAAAAATTGCTATAGACCCTCAATCGCTTGTAGCCGTACAAAATAGTAGGGACGCAGTAGAATCCATTGTCCAAACAGGAAAAACGGTATATGGTATTAACACTGGCTTTGGAAAATTCAGTGATGTTCCTATTGATTCAGCAGATACGCATACATTACAGCTACACCTCATCCGCTCCCATGCATGTGGGATAGGAGAACCTTTTGAAGAAATTGTTTCGAGAGCGATGATCGTACTTCGTCTAAATGCATTATTAAAGGGCTTCTCAGGAATTCGTATAGAGGTGTTAGAACGTCTTGTGTATATGGTAAACAACCACATACATCCAGTTATTCCTTCTCAAGGGTCATTAGGCGCATCTGGGGATTTAGCTCCTCTGTCTCACTTAGCCCTTGTATTAATTGGAGAAGGTGAAGTATGGGAAGGCGATTCTCGAATTTCCTCCAAGGAAATTTGGAAGCGTTATCATGTGAATCCTATTACCCTTGAAGCAAAAGAAGGCTTAGCCTTGATTAATGGTACGCAGGCGATGACTGCCCAAGGAGTGATAAATTGGCTGGAGGCAGAAGTACTTGCTTACCAAAGTGAATGGATTAGCGCAATGACATGTGAGGCATTAAGAGCAATCACTGATGCATTCCACCCAGCGATTCATACTGCAAGGGGATATCCTGAGCAAGTAGCGGTTGCTGAAAGAATGCGAGGCTGGTTGGCTGGAAGCAAACTCGTGACAAAGCAAGGAGAAATTCGTGTCCAAGATGCCTATTCATTGAGATGCATCCCCCAAATTCACGGTGCAAGCTGGCAGGTATTAGGTTATGTGAAAGAAAAACTAGAAATTGAGATGAATGCAGCCACAGATAATCCTTTAATTTTTGAAGATGAAGGGCTTGTAATATCGGGTGGGAACTTTCATGGACAGCCGATTGCTTTTGCCATGGACTTTTTAAAGCTAGGGATAGCGGAGCTAGCAAATGTATCCGAGAGACGAATAGAACGTCTTGTTAATCCACAGCTTAATGAAGGACTACCACCTTTTTTAAGCTCCCTTCCAGGCCTACAATCAGGGGCAATGATCATGCAATATGCAGCAGCAAGTCTTGTATCGGAAAATAAGACGCTTGCCCATCCGGCCTCTGTGGATTCTATTCCATCCTCTGCAAACCAAGAGGACCATGTAAGCATGGGAACTATAGGAGCAAGACATGCTCAACAGATTCTCCAAAACACTAGACATGTTTTGGCCATTGAAGCCATCTGTGCAGCCCAAGGACTTGAATATCGTGGAGCAGAGCTTGCTTCCCCCCTACTGTATAATAAATGGCAAGAAATTAGAAAAACCATCCCTCCTATCTTAGAGGATAGAGCATTCTATGTAGATATTGAAAATATGAAAAATCAGCTGAAAAACGAAATTTCTCTTAAAGAGAAGGAACCTCAAATATAACAAAAAAGCGCAAATGTCTATGCCTCCCCCGCCAAGCTAAGAATTGGGGGGAGGTGACTTTTTCAATTAATACGTGATACAGCTAATAAAAGGCACTCATTCCTATTGAAGGAAAAGCGCCATTATTAGTCTAGCTTATAGTTTTAGGAGACGATGAATTTCTTCTTCTACTTTTTCTGATCTTTGTTGATTTTCTAGAAGCAATACTTCAAGTTGTTTTGCAATTTCCTCTAGCTTATTAATAATATCTTCTACACGATTTATTGCTGTATCTATCTCTGAATGAATCGTCCATGCAGAGAAAATATCATCAAAAAAGTAATCGGCAAAAGTTAAGAACCCCTCTTTTTCTATCACTATGCTGTCTACCTCTATTTCATTTAGATCCATCAACTCTGTTTGAAAGCGCTGAAGAGATAGCTGTGCACGGTGAATGGCTTCCTCTGAGGCATCTAACTCACTATGCTTCAGTGCAGTAGCCATTAAGCCTCCCCCAAAGAAAGTATCCCAACTAGAATAACCATGTGCGTCATTTAGCGATTTCAACGCTTCTTCCAGTGCTTGCATAGCATCTTTATTTGCCGAGATAGCCTCCTCAATTTCTCTAATATAGGCATTTAAAGCAGTCTTTTCTTCATAACTTTCTTCTATCTTTTTTGCTGTGATGAAATCATTCTTCCTAATCCATTGCTGTTTTTCTTCTTTTAGTCTTGCCATTTCCTCGTCCAGAATCTGCCATTCTACCTTTTTAAGCTCCACATGAATCTGAAACTTATCATTTTCTAAATCAATGATCATTTTCTCCACTTCACGATATTTCGCTTCAATAGCTGCAAGCTCAAGCAGTTCCTTTTCTCTCTTTTCATCTATTTTCCCTGTTAATCCAAGCAACAAGTTCATGATAGAAAACCGGTCTAAACGATCTACATCCCTTTGTTCCTTTTTAAGCTCTTTCTGATAAAGCCCCTTCCGTTCCAAAGCTTGGCCAATCTGGTGCTCTATTATTTCTTGCTTTCGCAATAACTTATCTCTTTTCAACATTTCATCTTGTAGCCAATTCTGTTTAGTTTGTAATGAATCCCACATAAAATTCCCCTCCCTGATAGTTATACGGGCATTCTCAAGAAGAGTTTCAACGAGCGAAATGTTTAGAGTAATGATAGCTGGGTAATTTACTAATAATGAATTTAGGAGGAAATATAGATGTTTGACAATAAATCTCGTTCAAAAATCGGAGCAGCCTCCCTTATCTCTTTAGGCTATTTAGGATTAGAAGAGACAGACACGGAAGAAACTTGTGAAGAGCTAGTGGACGGTGTGAATGAAATAGAGACGGACAATTAAAGTAAAAAAAAATCTGTGGATATATTTATTCACAGGTTTAAATATTGATTTTCCAGGGTATTAGTAAAAAAATCTGATAAGTTATCCACTTATACCTGTGCATAACTAGGATAACTTACAAAAAAATCAAGAAAATGTAGGTATTATATGTATAAGTTACCCTGATTATTCGATTTTAATCAACAATCCTCAAAAAACATTTCGACAAAATTTGCACTTTTCTCTCTTGTGGATAAAGTTACTCACAATATACACATTAGATATATAAGACTTCTTAAATTATATAAACAAGTTATTAACAATTTATCCCCTTCTAGCTGTGGATAAAAGAACGATTGTTCTATATAAAGAAATTTGTTAAATTGGATATACACAAATATATGGTAGCTATGTCATTTGTTCTTAAAGATATTCATTTATTTTTAACATAATAATTGGAGGTATAATTTATGAGTAAAATGTCTGATGATCTTTTAATTGAGTCATATCTAAAAGCAAAAGAATTAAAATTGTGCCCTGATTTTTTAGCATTATTAGAAAATGAGATATTACGAAGATCTCTTCATGTAAATTTATAGTTCTAAAAGTGAAACTTTTTTACATTTAATACGTAATACAAATAGACAAGAAAACATTCGTCTATTAAAAATCGTGGAGGGTTTAGATTGAAGAAATTAATGGTTTTACTGCTTACAGCTACGCTTGTTTTTAGTTCTGTTGGAAGCTTTGTTTTTCAAGATACAATGATTGCAGAAGCGAAAAAATATAAATCTGGAAAAAAAAGCTTTAACACGAACAACAATAACAATAATACGAACTCTAATATACAAAAGGATAAGGAAGACTCAACTCCTGCAGCAAGCAAAACGAATAACACTACTAATACAAAAGGTGGTTTCTTTTCAGGTGGTCTAATGAAAGGACTTTTCGTTGGTGGATTAGCTGGCCTGTTATTTGGTAGCTTGTTTGCTGATATGGGTATGTTAGGTTCATTACTTGGTTTATTAATTAACGCTGGTGCTATTATCTTAATCGTTGTACTAATTAAGAAAATTTTCGATATGATGAAGAGAAAGCAAAAAGAGGATAAGCAAGTATGGAAAAACTAATCATCCCCGAGCAAAATATTATTAACGCACTCTGTGTATATCTAGGAAGAAAATATAGCATAAGTCCAGAAGAGGTAGAAATTGAACTTATGTTTAATGATGACACAGGTTTTACTGCTGAGGCTTTCATAAATCAGCAAACATATGAGTTATCAACACTAAATATTATTGAAGCACTTAGACAGTCTATGCGCGAGTTTCTTAACCTTGATCCTAATTCCTCAGCAATTGAGTTAATATTGGATGATGAAGAAGGAATTATTGCAGCTGTTAGTTAAAAGGAAAGGGTCGGATATTACTCCGACCCTTTTGTAATTCTATAGAACCCAGACTATATTTAGTCATCAGTTCATTTTTATTTTATTAACGTTGTTGACCGCTCATTTGACTTTGGGCTTGAGCAACTAAACGCTTCGTAATTTCTCCGCCAACGGAACCGTTAGCACGCGCTGTTGCTTCTCCTCCAAGTTGAACACCAAATTCTTGAGCGATTTCATATTTCATTTGATCAAGAGCTTGTTTAACACCAGGTACAAGTAGTTGGTTGCTGTTATTGTTTTTTGACATTTCTCTCACCTCCTTGTGAGATTAGATTGTGCGCTTTTAATTTGTTTATACAAGGAGGTATTAAAAATTTTTAAAGTCACGTGAGAAAAGCTCAAGCAAGTATAGAAACAGCATAAATTTCTTCCTACTTGGAAAGCTAATTTTGAATAACTAAATCTGCTTTATGTAATGGATTTATTGTATCTAGATAGAAGTCCTCCGCTTTCCAATAGCGGTTCTCGAATTTTTCTATCTGCTTTTTCGTTGTATTCTCTTCTCGGCTAAATCGTTGATCTTTTGTAGCCTCCATATATACGACAAAATCAAAGTAATTTCTCCAATCTTCTCTTTGAAGGAATACACCTTCTATTAGAATGACACAAGTCGGCGGGAGAATAACCTTCTTTATATGCTGATGGTCTATTTCATTTTCGTAAAATGACAGCTTTAAAAAAGGAGCAGTCTTACATTTTTCAAAAAAGCTTTCTTTTAATTCATCCACATCCCACTGTAAATAATAATATTCTTCCCATTGTTCACGTCCGGTATTATATCGCTTTTCTCTCGTTTCAATTAAATCATCGAGATGAATGATGACATGAGGAATATTCTTCTCCAACAAAAGATGTTTTAGTTGCCTGGTAATTGTCGTCTTCCCTGCTCGACTAAGACCGTCTATTCCTAGGAGGAACCTTTCCCCATCTTTTAAATTGGGTATGGACCTTTCTATTTGTTTTAACCCATTCCTCATCATAAACACCTTCCAAACAACAGAATTTAATTTTTCTAATTTTACATCTTGAACGAAGAAAGAATTGCTAACTCTATTCTAATGTATCATTTACATACAGCTATATCCAATTGGTTTTACTGATTAGTCTATAGCCACGTCATTAGCTCGTTTCGGTAAGTTTTCCTCTTCCTATTCATCAAACGCCGGCTTTTTTCACGTTATCCCGATTATTTACATAAGTTGATAAAAGAAAAGGAGAGTGACGTATTTTATGATTCATATGGAGCCCATTATATTGGAAGGAACGACGTTTCTAGCGGTGACTGTTAAATTACCTAAAACCACATTATTAACAGTCTCAAATGATAAAGGCTATATAATGTGCGGAGCTTTAGATGTTGGATTACTCAACGATAAGCTAAAGGACAGACAAATAATAGCTGGTAGAGCTGTTGGTGTAAAAACGATTGAAGAATTATTGAATGCACCACTTGAATCTGTAACAGTGGAAGCAGAGCGTTATGGCATAAATAAGGGGACAATCGGTAGAGAAGCCTTGCTCAAAATGGTATAACTACATGAATTTATTTCACACAGAATGAGAAGCCAAGGACAATCCCTGGCTTCTCTGATTTTGCATGTTATTTCATAACAGCTGGGGCATTTGTGTTTGTCACATTGACAAACAGCTTACCAGCAGCTCGTTGACGAGTTTCATTACCAAATTGGTCTTTTGCGATAACTTCGATTACTGCTCCGTTTGCTACAGTATCTGCAGGTACTGTCCAATATCCAACATAGTGCCCGCTAGACATCTCCATAAATGGAAGCTCCGTTGCGTTACTTACTTCACCACCTACATTTGTAAGAGGCATATGAATAACAAATGTTGGTTTTAATCCTGACTCACTGTCAAATTCGATTTTCACAGTTCTACCAGTCGTTATATGAACGTCTGTAGCAGGCGTTAAGTTAGAAATCTCTGGAGCATAATAATCTGCAGTAATTGTTACAGATTTTGTTTCCATGTTTCCAGCCTGATCACTTGCTTCCACGGTAATTACATTTACCCCTTCATCTAGTAGAAGACGTTTTGAATACCTACCATTTGAAACAGTAGCTCGCTCTCCATTTACAAGAACAGTTTCAAGATTATCATCTGAAATAGTTCCTTCTACAGTTACTGTTTCACGGTTTGTTTTCTCTCCATCAGCCGGCTTGTCGATTGTAAGCTCTGGCTTCTGACTATCTTGAATTACAGTAATTGCTTCTGATTCACCAGTCTCTCTTCCATCTAGAATAGAAGTTACGGTAAATTCATTTACTCCCTCAGTTAATGTCGCTTCAAACGTGAATTTGCCATCGTTTCCTACCGTTGTAGAATCTACTACTTCACCATTTTGGTTCAATTCAATAGTAGTAGTAGGAGAAGCAGCACCTTCAATCGTAACCGTTTCTTCATTTGTAACCAATCCGCTTTTTGGAGTAGTGATAACTGGACCATCCACTTCATAGCTAACGCGTGCACGGATCATATAGTTACCCTCTGCAGTAGGTGCTGGTGACCATGCTCCAGAAACGCTTTGATAGCTTCTTGCCGCATTGGTTCCATTTTCATCTGTTGCAAGTCCTGGTGTGTTAGGATTCGCAGCTGTTTGACGGTATACCATAAAGAAGTCTCCGTTTACAACGATATTATGCTCTGATAGATCTACTACTGTCCATTCTCCATTACGTAGCGCAGTTCCGTCGATTGGTCCTGCAATCTTTTTACCTGGAGTACCCTCTGCACCAGTAGCATCCCAAACCTCTACTGCGAATGAGGTACCACCTGGAACAGGCCATTCAGTATCCCAGAAACGGAATACTCCGTCTGTAACGATTCCACTTTCTTTTCCTTCAGGTAGGGACATTTTTACTGCCCAAGCATTTCCTGCAGCATTCCATGCACGTGCATTTTCTGCTGTTCCATCATCATAGCCAATTTCTCCACCTGGATATGTGTAGTAAGGCTCTAATGTAATGTTTTGTACAGTTGCTTCCTCACCAACAGTGACAGTAACCTCTGTACCATGGTAACCACGAGCTAGTACCTTTAACGTGTATTCACCTTCATATGCAGTAATAGAATATTGACCATTCTCATCTGTTGTCACCGGAGAAATATTTGCATCCTCTACTAATAGTAATGTAGCGTTTGGAATTCCTTCTCCTGTGGATTGATCAGTTACAGTTCCACTTACTGTATTTTGAGTGATTTCTTCCAGTGTAAAGTTCGCAGTAGTTGTTTCATCCGCTGCGATGACAACTGCTTGCTCCTCAGAAGCAAATCCATAAGCCTCTGCCTTTACTGTAAATTCTCCAGCAGCATGAGTCAGAGAGTAAGATCCATTTGCAGGGTTAGAATATACAGAGCGCCCTGATTCTAATACACTTACCTGTGCACCAAGTGGTAACAATGTTGGACTTGGTGTAGCATCAATTACTGGTGGCTCTTCTTTAGCAATAGGCATTTCAGGTTTGATGGTTTTAGGATCAATTGCTTCTTTGAAAGAATCTTTATCGTTTCCTTTGCCATTGTTTCCATTGTTGCCATTTACCGCATTTTTCCCGTTACCATTATTACCGTTATTTTTCCCTTTTGAAACTTTTCCAGTCTGTGACTCATTCGCAAGTGTTACATCATCGATATACCAGCCATCTTTTTGAACACTGCTATCAGAGAAAGCATTAAATCCAATATAAACTCGTTGTCCAGCATAGCTAGAAAGGTCTACTTCACCATCAACCCAGCCGTTAGACTGACCTTGAACCATTAATAACTGCTCCCAGTTTTCACGATCTGTAGAGATGAACACATGGCCATAATCCCATGCTCTTCCAGAAGTCGACATTTCAAAGTTATGCCATTGTTTGAATTGTAAATAAGCGCTGCCCTCAGGAAGATCAACCGGAGGCATTACTAGAGTAGCGTTCATGCTATTTGCATATAGCGCATCTAGATCTGTTGCATATACTTTTTCACCAGAAGCTGCAGCACCAGGTCCGGTTGTTGGTACTCCCCACTCCCAGCTATCGTTTGTTCCAAAGGATGTCCAACCAGTTGGTGTAGACTCAAAATCCTCTGAATATCCAACTGTAATTCCCGGTTTCACTTCCACTGTATATTCGTCACTTGAAACTTCATTATTGCCAAAATCATTGATAGTCCAAGAGTAAGTGAAAGATTCTCCAGTTATTAAAGCTCCAGGTACTACTACGTTATATTCCCCAGCTTTATAGTCACCAGACTTGCGCCCAGCTTCAATTGTTTGCCATGCACCATCAGCATCTTGGTAGTTTAATACTACAGAAGCAATGCTGATGTTATCTGTAACATTCACAGATAATGGTAGATCCATTCCTGCATATGTTTCTGCAGGAGCAGCGTGTTCAAATACAGGAGCTTCTGTGTCCTCTCCTTGCTTTGTTACTTGACCTTTTAAAGATCCTAGACCAGAAATAATAGAAGAAACTGCATCATAAGCATTAACTAAGCCATAACCATATCCATGGTTTGGAGATTCTGGATACTGAGCATCTGTTAATGGAATAGCAGTATTTAGTAAAATCTCTTCTATCTCATCTACTGTTAAATTTGCATTTACTTGCTTAAGAAGAGCTACTACACCAACTACAGCAGGACCTGCCATTGATGTACCATCCCAGCCTCCTTCATATCCACTACCTGGGACAGAAGAACGGATATTAACACCTGGTGCAGAGATATCCGGTTTAATTTCATCATACGGTGATGGTCCTCTTAAAGAGAAACCAGCTACCTGGTTATTAATATCTATAGCACCAGTTGCAAAGGATTCAGGATAGTTAGATGGAGCAGCTACAGACCCAGGACCACCAGGGTTTGTAAAAGTAGTGTTACCAGCAGAGAATTCAGGGAAAATTTCCGCTGCACGCCAGTTAATAACTACGTCTCTGTACCATTCATCTAATCCAGCTCCGCCACCCCATGAGTTATTTACAACATCTGGAGCTAAATCTACTCGTGCGTTGCCGTTTGCATCTCTTGGAGCTAAAATCCATTCAGCAGCCTCTAATAAATCTGTGTCAGATCCACCTGAAGCTGTAAAAGCTTTAACTGCAATGAATTTTGCACCCGGTGCAACTCCGATTTGGTTGGAGCCATTCGGTTCGCTACCTACCATCGTTCCAGTTACATGAGTACCATGACCTTGATCGTCATATGGCGTAGCTCCTGCACCAGAGGTAGAGTCAAACCAGTTAAAGTCATGGGAAACTTCTCCTGTTGCTTTGTTATAGCCTCGATATTTCTCTTTTAAAGCTGGGTGATCCCATTGAACACCAGTATCAATACTTGCCACTACTGTCCCGGCTCCATCAATTCCCATATCCCAAACTTCTGGAGCTTTTACACGTTCTATATTCCATTCAACGTTCGCAATATCTGCCTTAGGCGTTTCTTGTGTTTCTACCTTAGTTGTAAAAAGCTGACGTGTTTCATTTGGTAGAACCTTTTCCACCTCAGGGAAGCTAGCAACCTTTTCAGCTATTTCCTTGGTTGCGGTTACCGCTAGTCCATTGACAATATAATAAGATTCAATGTCCTTAGCGTTTCCATTTGCTTCTTCCTGTTCAAGAAACTCTAGTACAGATTCCTGAGATTCTAAGGATGTAGATTTTAATTCAGAAACTACTGCAGAACGTTTCATTAACTTAGTATTATGGGAGGATAAGCTCTTAGATTCTGCCAATTCTTCTGCTTTTTTAGAAACCTTGACAGTATCAGCCTTATCTTTGAATTTGATAAGAAAGGTAACTTTGTCATCCTCTTTAAAGCTTTCTAGTAGACTACTACTAAGCTTGTCCTTTACAGAGATACTATTAGGATTAGAATCTCTAAAAGATTGATGAAGGTTTTTGACTGATGCTTCGGCATTTACTACATTTGGAGCAACTAGCGAGAACGTCATTAGTAAAGATGCTGCAAGGCTAAGTGCCTTAGTGGATCCTTTTCTTCTTCTCAATTTCCTTCCTCCTTTTTATATAGGTACTTCTGTAAAACGTTATGTCCCTCCTTTGCAATTTACTCGCAACTATCTCATGGAGTTTAGTAAATCTCTCGCTGTACCACTCACTATATAGGAAAAAAGCATTCTTTTTTGTCGAATTAAGTCGCATTTTTCTTTAGTTTTCAGAATTGAATGAATATTACCAAGTTAGCTAGTTAGCTAGTTAGGTACTTAGAAAGGAATACGCTGGTCATAAAGGCTCAAAACAAAGAAAAAAATTTAGGAACCCTAAATAATTATGGAAATTAGGATTCTATTTTCCTAATCAATTTTAAAAATGATTACTTTTCCCTATTCTCTATATGTTAGGACTTCTTGCTAGTGTACTTATTCACTTTTTGTAGGCATTAATATACAAGACTTTTTGCTGATGACTGACCAATCCCTTGGCGTCCATGCAAAACTTGTGGATATGAGTTACTTATATTGGTAAAATGATACTTAATAGAATGTTAAATTGATCGGGATAAATAGGGATGAAAGAGAGGAGGGCGTTAAATGAAACAAGAGATAGCTATCGAGAAAATTAGTGAAAGTTTAATAGCAGATCCCTTAGTGAGGGCAATATTTTTAAAGGGTTCCATGGGAAGAAATGAGCACGATGAATTCTCTGACATCGATTTATATTGCTTAGTCGATAAAGAAGACCGAGATTTATTTTTACTTAATAGAATAAAACATTTAGAAGCGTATAAGCCAATTATATTCCAAGATAGCGTCTATATTATCGCTCCTCAGATTATCGCTGTCTACGAAGACTTGCTTCATATTGATTTGTTCACTGTAACATCAGAAGATTTTCCAGCAAAAGATTATTTTAAGGTCCTTTATGACCCTGAAAATTTATTAAAATCATATATCCATACGCAAGGCTTAGCTATCTCTTTGGAACAATATCGAGATGATGTGATAGATACTGCATGGTTTTTATTTCAATACAAAAAATCAGAGGACAGAGGCAACCATATATGGTCAGTACGAATGCTTTCCAATGTTATGGAGCATCTTTCAAGAGTATTATTATATAAATACAAGCCATCTAGAGCTCAGCTAGGCCTGAAGACCTTACATACCTCTTTACCTGCATCTGTAAGATTGCAAGTGGAGGAGATATTTAATCACATAACTGTCCATCACCACTCCATGGCTGCCCTTTTAATAAGCAAACTAATCGCCGAAGAATATGATTGGATGATGGACGAACTACCAGATTCAGATAGAAGCCAAATTGAACCGCTAATGAATCGTATGCTTACTTACCACTTAAAGAAAAAAAAGCTGCATCCCAACTAACCAGGGAGTGCAGCTTTTTGTTAATAAAATAGTAAAAGTAATGCTCCTACGATAAAACAATAATACGTAAAATAAATGAGTTTACCCTTCATCATGACTCCCATAAACCATCTCATTGCATAATAAGTCATGATGAAAGTAGAAACAAAAGCTACTAAATAAGGGATAGCAAGTTCTCCCTTATTGGGCTCATCAAAAAAATCCGTGAAGCCCAGCACTACTCCACCCAGGCTGATCGGAATATAGAGCATGAAAGAAAAGCGTAGTGCAGTTTCTCTTTTCATCCCTACAGCCATTGATGTAATGATTGTAGCCCCAGATCTGCTGATGCCAGGCAGTAATGCCACCGCTTGCCCTAACCCAACAAGAAAAGCGTCACCTGCCGATAGGTCGGCCTCCCCTTTTGAGCCCTTTGAATTACGAATAGCCCAAAGCGCTATCCCTGTCACAAAAAGCATGATAGCAATGGTAGTCATACTGACGCTCTCCGCAATGACATCGCTAAAGAGCACGCCTAGAAGTCCTGCTGGAATTGTCCCAATAATAATATAAAGCACAAAGTTAAATTCACTACGATAGCGTGAGTCTTTTGTTTTCATAAAGGATAATGAATTAGTTAAAAGTCTTATAATATCCTTTCTATAAATAATTACAATCGCTAGTAAGGATGCTGTATTCGTAAGAATGGCAAACGTAAAGCCCTGCTCCCCCATCCCTAGTATCTCACTGACGATCATGACATGACCACTTGATGATACTGGGATAGGCTCTGTAAAGCCTTGGACAAGTCCAATAATTAAATACTTCAGAATGGTTAGAAGCTCTTCCATATGTACCTCTTTTCCTAAAAAAATAAGGAGGAGATATTATTCTCCTCCCTAATCTTTTACTACTGTAACCTCTGTCTCAGAATTCTCAGGAGCTTCTGATTTTTTTATCTCAATATAGCGTATTTGGTGCCCTTCTTTTTCCTTAATAGAAAAAGCATATCCCTGATAGTAAATTGTTTTATCTAAATCTAAATCCATATCTTGTGTGTAATACCAACCACCTATTGTATCCACTGACTCTTCCTCTAAATCAATAAATAACAGCTTGGCGATATCCTCTAATAAAACACTTGAATATACAAGATAATGATCTTCGTTTATTTTTCGTACCTCTGGAATTTCATCGTCATCAAATTCATCTCGGATTTCACCAACAAGTTCCTCCAGAATATCCTCTACCGTAACCAATCCAGACGTTCCACCATACTCATCAAGCAATATAGCCATATGAATACGCTCTTTTTGCATTTTTTGGAGAAGGTCTTGGATTCTGGTTGTTTCTATTGTATGAATTACTGGGTTAATAAATTCTTGTAACTGAAAAGTTTCTGGAACAATTCTGTTTTTCATACCTAATGTTAGGAAGTCTTTAATATTTAGAAACCCTAATATATTATCACGATCACCCTCGTAAATTGGATATCTAGTATAGCGTTCTTCTGAGACAAGCGTTAGCACTTCCTCAAAAGTAGCATTAATATCAAAGCCAATGATATCTGTACGTGGCACCATAATTTCACGAGCAATTTTATCGTCAAATTCAAAGACGTTATTTACAAATTTAAGCTCATTTTTATTGATTTCTCCGGATTTAAAGCTTTCGGAAAGTAATAAACGCAGCTCTTCCTCTGTATGCGAAAGCTCATGCTCACTTGCAGGCTTCATACCAAAAAGACCTACTAATAGTCTAGCCGAACCGTTAAGGAACCAGATAAACGGGTAAAGAATTTTATAGAACACCATAATTGGCTTAGCAAACATTAATGTAACTTTTTCTGCCTTTTGAATGGCAATTGTCTTTGGAGCAAGTTCACCAACTACTACATGCAAGAAAGTAGCAATAAGGAAGGCTGCTCCTACAGTAAAGAAGTGAATATAATCTGTGGGGATGCCTATTGTTTCAAATAGAGGATGAAGAATAAATTCAAAGGTAGATTCTCCAACCATACCGATCCCTAAAGCTGTAACAGTAATACCTAATTGGCAGGCTGAAAGATATTCATCCAAATGAGTCGTTACTTGTTTGGCAGAAAGCGCCCCTTTGGACCCTTCAGCAACAAGCTGATCTATTCGTGATTGTCTGACTTTAACAATAGCAAACTCCGTAGCTACGAAGAAAGCTGTTAATGCTATCAAAATGGTAAATATCGTTAGATTCAATGCGGTCAATAAGTTGTTCTACTCGCGAAGTAGAACGTCACCTCCTAAGGTAATAATAGAATTAATGATTGGATGAGTGCCACGCTATCTGGAGAAACCTTTTTCTTAACAGCTTGCTTTTGGTTCTCATCCATATTCGCCATGAGCTTAACTACATCCTTCTCAAGCTTACGCATTTGTAACCTTATTTCTTGTATATCAATTTCTTCTTCTCTAGTTGCAGTTTGAGTGAGTTGCTTTCGAATCTCGTCTAAACATTTTCCATTAGCCTTTTGCTCTTCTATCCAGCGCAATTGTTCCACCATAGCGGAATCGTAATACCGATAATTAGATGCCGAGCGCTCTACTTGAAGGAGCCCGAGATTTGTATAATAATCAATGGTTCTTTTTGTCACATTAGTCATTGCAGCAAGCTCACCAATTTTTAATTTCTCGTTCCCATCAAATCACCCCAAACCATCACGTTATAGTTCTAAGTATAACGTGATGGTTCGAAAAAATCCATAGTTTTATATGTAAATAAAAATACGCCTCGTTATTGTTTAAACGAGACGTATTGTAAAATATTATTTAGTTTTACTAGTTTTAAGTTTGATTAATCTAGGATTTTCACCTTAACAGTTTTTATTCCCCAGTTCATCGCATCCTCATAAGAAGGGATGAAAACATCTACTTTATTTCCTTTAATAGCTCCACCAACATCGCCTGCAATCGCTTCTCCATATCCTTCTACCCAAACTTTTGAGCCCAATGGAATAACGGAAGGATCAACAGCGACTACCTTTTGATTTGGATTTGCGATTAAATCAATTCCAGTAGCTGTTACACCTGAGCAGCCATCACAGGAAGCCGTATAGGCTGTCGCCGTTACAGTTAGCTCTTTTGAAGCGTCAGCTGGTTTACTCTCCGCTTCTTTTTTTGAGATGGCTGCTGCCTTTACCGCTCCTCCACTTACATTTAATCGATCACCCGGATGAATTAAATCACTTGTCAGCTGATTAGACGACATCAAATTGTTGATAGAAATGCCCTGCTCTTGTGCAATACTGTAAAGTGTATCACCTACTTCTACGACATATACCTTACTTGATTCCTGAAAATTAAGTTGTTGTTCTGGATATATAATTGTGGAGTCCAAGTCGTTCCATTCTTGGATAGCTTGGACATTAACATTATTCTCTTGTGAAATAGACCAAAGGGTATCACCCTTCTCTACCGTGTGGATGCTTGAAGCAGATGCTTGACCTGCAATTCCGAAAGAAAGCCCTGCTAAAGCAGTTAGTGCTACAATTTGTTTCTTCATAAAATGAAATTCCTCCTTTTCACTAACGACCCTAGCTTAACATGTCCACATGACAAAGCCATTGCAAATAAATTATAGGAATATAATAAATGTGTAACACACTATTTCAATGTAATTTTTATTAGGAGGGGATAGCAAGTCTCCATTTCCTTGTATTAACCACCTTTTACAAGCAACAAAAAAAGCACCCTCCATTGGAGAATGCATATTAGACACTATAATATACGATTAGGTAAGCCGCCTTTGCCGTACTTGAAAATATAGAAGTTTTAAACCACCACTCCTCAAAGTGGGTGTTCGCAGAAACTCTCCTGCTTGTCTTCATTGTCCGAAGAGAATGAAGCCTGTCATTCCAGTTTCTATATAAAACTCCCTGTTACAGCTTAAAGGTTAAAACTTTATATTGATACGTACAACGCAGCCTATGTACATATAATATACCCACACCTCCAGAATATCAAGGGAAATGTTTGTATGCTTTTCCATTTTGACTTTATGTATAATAGAACTAACAACTGGACCAAGGAGGATGCGAAACCATGGATCCAAACGATAGAACGAAAAGCGAATGGGAAGAGGATATCGATGATGAGGAGCTACGCCTTCTCGTTTTAGAAGCTCAAAGAGAAGCAGTAGAAAAAGCTGCCGAAGAAAGAAGAAATCCACCCAAACCGAAAGCACCCTTTCCCAGATGGATCTTTTATCTGATTGCTCTTGTCCTTGTATTCAACACAGCAGGATTGTTATTTCAAACGTTTTCCATACCTGCCGTAGAATTCGCCAAAACATCTGCTAGACTTTCCACACAAGAAGATATCGCCGCCTACAAGGAGGCAGTAGTGACCGTGATAAATGATAATAGCAGAGGAACTGGCTTTGCCATATCTGAGGATGGAACCCTCCTCACTAATTACCATGTCATTGAAGGAAGTAACCAAGTGACAGTCAACTTTCCCGAGGCAGGAAGATTCCGTGCAGAAGTGGTGGATACATATCCTGACATAGACTTAGCTGTTTTACAAGTAGAAGAAGATGGCCTTCCCTATCTTGAGCTAGCTGATCAACTTACTGCAGATCAGGGAGAACTTATTACCTTTATCGGAAATCCTTTAGGCTTCTTGGATATCGCAAATGAAGGAACCATCTTAGAATATTACCAGCTGAAGGATTGGGAGCAACCAGTCATGATGATCCAAGCCCCAGTTTACCGAGGAAATAGCGGGAGCCCTGTTCTAAATGAAGATGGAAAAGTAATTGGTGTAGTCTTTGCCACCATGAAACACGAGGAACATGGAAAAGTAGGCTTATTTATTCCTATCGAATACTTTCACCAACAAATAGAATAAGAAAAGTAGCCGGACCCCACCCTATTAGCCACTGGGAAAGCGTCCGATGCAGCGGAGAACCGAAGGTATAAAATTAAAGAAGCGCTTATGATTCATATCATTTTATAGAATCATAAGCACTTCTTTTTTCCTTAAGCGAGCTTTATTCAAATTTAACAGCGACCACTTTTCCGTTCATTCTCCTACCAATTATCCAAGGTACTTCTCTCTCCAGGTCGTCTTCTCTTTCTCCTGTATCTGTTGCTCTAATACACTATCCCACTCATCCGTCAACGTATTCCATACTCTCGTATAAAACAAATCTTCCTTTTCGTTAAATAAAAGAAACTCAAAGCAAGGAACATCATCTACATATAATTCTTCGGTGGATACAATATCACCAATCACTATTTGCAGTTCACTATGCTCCTCTACCCCTTTCTTAATTAAGGCCTCGACCACAGTCTCTTCCTCCCAGCGAAAGCGTGCGAGTCTCTTCTCTGGAGTATACCTGAATACCTGAAGATGCTCTTCTCCTTCCAACGCTGGCTTTATCTCCCCAGGTAAAAATAGATCGTGCGTTTGACTATATAGCAGCCCCTCTGTTTCAGGCTCCTGCTCTTCCTCAAAGATACCTTTACTTAACTGCTCCTCGCCTTTGGAGGTAAGGAAGATCCTTTCATTTGTCACAGTAATCAAGCCTGACTTTTTCATCAATCCTATCAAGTCGTCTATAAACAGCTGCTCTACCAATAGAATCTCGCTAAGCTGTTTGCTACCTTCAATCTCCGCTTGCTGAAACGAGAGGAGCATCATTTTCATCAGCACATCCATCTTTATTCGCTTAATGGGACGGTATGTCACCTCAATGGTATAAACAGGGACACACCATTCTGCAGTTTCCATGATTTGAACATTTTTATCTTGCTCGAGCTCTCTTCTTAAGCGTTTCTGTAATTCTTGCATGATTCGACACCTCTAGTTGACTGTTCTTAAGCCGTTTTGGGATTTGACCACCTTTAATAGACGACCGTACATTTCTCGTGAACTCCTTTGTTTCGCACGCTTTGTGAACATCTCTGTACTACCCACAAGCATCAGCAATTCTCTTGCGCGAGACAGCGCCACATTTAATCTTCGGTAGTCGTTGGCAAACCCGATATCTCCACTCTTCTCTTGGTTGTTTCGAACCATACTTAGAATAATGACATCCATCTCCATCCCTTGGAACTTATCCACGGTCCCTGTACGAAGGTGGAGATGCTTCAAGCTAATTTCCTGTTGAATAAGTCGATCGATTCTCTTTACCTGTTCTCCGTAGAAGCTAATAACCCCGACACTTTTCTTTTCACCTGGAGCCATCCTACCCTCTTTAATAGCAGCCTCTGTTGCTCTATCCAGATCAAAAAGCACTTCTCGGATTTTATCCAGCTCTGCCTGGTTAAATCTACTTTTCCCATCCTTCATTCTTTCTTCAAAGTATTTGCTTTCGTTTGGCATATCAAGCCATAACAAATGATCCTGCCTCTTCACATAACGTGATTCTAATAAGTGATCACGCATACTATCCGAGTCTGTAAGACCACATTGAAGGCGATAGTTTTCTTCCTCGTAGAACGGTGTGATCGTATTCATAATGTTTTCGTGCATACGATATTGAATAGCTAGCATCGTCTTATGGCTACTCGGCAGATTTTTGAACAATCTTTCGAATAAAGACTCCTTTAATAGCTTTTTCAGCTCTTCTTTTTCCTCAAAGTTATCACTTTCTTCTAAAATGGCTTGTAACGTTTCCTCTAATGTATCCTCTCCAACAAGTGGAGGAAGCTGATGATGATCTCCAACCAAGATGATTTTCTTTCCTTTTAGCATTGGCAACAGCAATTCTGGAGGTGTTGCCTTTGAAACCTCATCGATGATTACTACATCAAATGTCGGATAGTTTTCCATAAACTCCTTGCGAGCAGAGGCTACACAGGTTGTCCCAATCAAGTTGGCATGTCTTACATAAAGCTTGCGGATCTCATCCAAGTCATGATCGTTGGCATCCTGTAGAAATTCTGCCCATTGCTTTTGAAGAGCTTGGGTTATTGGTAGACTTGCTAGCTGCTGCTCACATTCCTTTTTCTCCTGCTCTAGCACTTTTTTATCTATCTTTGTACTCTCTAGCTCTGCTTCTGGATTTGACTTTATTAGTTCCTCCAAACTCGTGAAAGCTTTTTCTAACGCTACACCAGCCACATTGATTTTCTTTACTTCTTGCTCACAGCTTTCTATTTTCGTTCGAAGCTCTTCCATTCGTTCGCTCATTTTAGCTAATTTTTCCGAATGATGGCTTAAGCGCTTTGCATAGTTTATAACGGTATCTTCTACCTTTTTTAATTCCTCTTGCTTCTTTTGATGGCTCTGGAGAGAGTGTTTTAGTTCAGCAAGACCAGGCATTGTCTCTGAATCAGCTATATTCATACTCTCAAGCTGAGCCTTTAACTGTCCCAATTGCTGAGAGTATGCCAAGTTTTTATTTGCTAAGTCTCTTTTTTTAGGCTCATAATGTAACGCCTCTGAACGGATTTGCTTAGCCAACTCCTGCTTAATCGATTGATATTTAGTAGTAGTGCTCTGTTTTGCGTGCTGAAGCATTTCTCCTTGCTTCCAAACATACTTCCTTCTTACATAACAGCCTTCAAGAAGTATACTAAGCTTTTCCGCGTTCACATCGTCTTCCGAAGCAAGGATAGACTTCATACGGTCCATAAATTGATGGATTTCCTTTACGGTATAGCTAGAATCGTAAACGATCCCACTTCTTCCTGCATTTTGGAGGATGTTTTCGACCGCTACATTTTTCTTTTTCAATAGTCTTTCCAGATAGTCTATTGCAGCTGCAAGTCTTGCATTTACTTCTTGCCAATCTGCAAAGCTTTTAATTTTTTCAATGATGGCATCCAATTCTTCCATTTGCTGATTAAGCAAGAAAGAAGGAGTCAATCCGATATCGTCTATCTTTTTCTTCAATTCGTCAAATTTTTTAATGGCATTTACTTGTTCAACGAGCTGCTCAGATTGTCCGGATTTCAGCTGAATAAGACGATATTCTTCTTTCGTCTTTTCTAATTCCTCTTCTATCTGTTTATATGTGAAAGACTTTTCTTGGAAGGCAATCTCTCGATTTGTCCTATCTATCTCTACCGCCAATACACTTAGCTCATCTGTTATCTGCTGAATGGACGAATGAGAAGCTATAAACCCCTCGAGTTTATTTGTCTCTTCTATCAGTTTGGCTCTCTCGGTCTGAAGTTTTGCAAGCTCGTTCTCTTGCTCCTCCTGCTCCTTCTTCCAGCGGATTAATGTCTTCTTAAGTGCCCTTATTTCTTGTAGCGTTTCCTCTTGTTTCTTTTGAGCCTTCTCTTTTTCAACAATCTTTTCTTCCAGTGTCTTTATTTGCACACCTATATCCGTTATCTCTTTTTCTAAGTCTGATAACCTCTCCTTAAGCTGTCCTTCCTTTAAAGGATGCTCTTCTATTTCTTTGCTTAAGGCAGCATAGGTCTGTTCTTTCCAGTAGAGGCCTACATTCTCCTCTATAAATTTTTTCCCTTCCTCTTCGATACTTTCTGTTCTACCAAAACGAAGAATCCGAATATCTTTATTAGAAAGGAGTCGGCCTAATGCATTGTCTACTGCAAGGTTAGATTGAGAGGCTACCAAGGTTCGGAGACCTGCTTTTGCATTCTGTTGACAGATTTCTGAAATAACAGTTGTTTTCCCTGTTCCAGGGGGTCCTTGAATGACATAAAGATCTTCAGAAGAAACTGCACCAATAACAGCTTCACGCTGATATTCGTTCAGCCGGTTATGAAATTCAAGCTCTTTGTTCTTCTGGTGTATACGTACGGTCGGTCTATCCTCAAATAATATCTTCTCTAAATTTGGGTTTGCCGCCAATCCATTTTGTAAGTCTTCAAAGCCCTTTCGAAGACGTCTAATTTGACTGAGAGTGGCAAAATTACTAAAGACCATTTCCTTTGAGCTTGTATTTACTTGATTTTTTCTAGCAACTTCTCGAAATCGAGGTCTAACCTCCACCTCAATGAGTTTTTTTGCTTTGTCTGCTCTTAGTACGTCGCCGACTTCTCCAGTCATCCCTTTAATACTTGCACTAAGGCCCTTTAACTTTCCCCAAGCCTTTGCTTCTAGCTGAGTTCCATGTACAGTCATGCGACTGAAGTCTTCGTTAAAATGAAGATGGGTAAAGCTTATCGTTATATCTTCTACATCTGCATTTTTTTCTTGTATTTTTAAGTAACCTTCCCAGCTTGAAATCCGTTTTTTTACATACTCAGACCTTTCCTCCGCAACTGGAAGATCCCGAATCAATGTATGTAAAGACAACGGAAGTCCAGCACCATTGTTTTTAGCTGTCACAAAACTTAAAGATACCGCTAATCTTCTATTTGTTACGACAGGTGTATTGGCTCCTCTAATAATAAGTGCTGTAGCTAGAAAACCATCATTCTGAAGCACGCATTCTAAAACAGCTACTTTTCCTCCAAGGATCTCAGAAAGCTTTTTATTGGAATCATTATCAAAATAGATGGATACAGTTACATTTCCATGTGCATTTAGTGGCTTTTTTTCAATATAAACATGGTAAGACTCTTGCATTCGAAAAAAGTCATGTTCATCAGTTGACCATTCCTGTATCCCTTTACGTGCGTTATTTGTTATTTTCAAGTTGCATCGTATCGTTTTTTCTAGGGTTTTAGCTAAACTCATGAACAGGACCTCCTTTATTATTCTCCAACCTTTATATCCTAGCACTTTTTCTCTCAATCTTAAATTGGCTTACAGATAAAAAATTTTGTTAGGTTTTAGGAAATTTCTTATATACACCCCTTTTTACTAATCTATTTTTCTATTCGTTTACCAAAATTTATTTTTTTGTCCATTTTATGAACTTTTTTATTGATATTTTCCTTCTGTTTAAATTAGAATAGTAATACAGTTTAAGGCTGAATATTCCGAAAACTGAAATATTTAGTAGGAGGTATGGAGATGACGAAGAATTTAGAAAGCGTTTTCAAATCAGATAGTCCTAGCCCCGATCAAAAAAATTCCAAGAAAGAGGTGGAATCAAATAAGCGAAAGGATGAACATATCCACAACTATGTTGCTATTTCAGAAAGCAAGGAATTTAAAGCCTTAAAAAAACGAAAAGTAAAATTTATCCTTCCTATTACTATATTTTTCTTGTTGTTTTATATTAGTTTGCCTATCTTAACCTCTTATACCACTATTCTAAACGAACCAGCAATTGGTGATATTACATGGGTTTGGATACTTGCGCTTGCACAGTTTATTATGACTTGGACTCTTTGTATGATTTATGTAAGTAAAGCAAACGGTTTTGATAAAGATGCAGATGAAATTATAGAAAAAGAAAAGGCCGGTGATTACGCTTGAATATAAGTGCGATAGGTTTAGTATTTTTTGTAGGAATTGTTCTTCTAACACTATTTGTTACGTATATAGCTTCAAAACGAACAAATTCTGCGAGTGAATTTTATACTGCCGGCGGAGGGTTAACCGGCTGGCAAAACGGAATAGCAATTGCTGGAGATTATCTTTCAGCGGCATCCTTCTTAGGGATTGCTGGTGCTATTGCACTTTTCGGATTTGATGGATTTTTCTATAGCGTCGGCTATTTAGTTGCATACTTAGTGGTGCTATACATTGTAGCCGAGCCATTAAGAAATTTAGGGAAATACACATTAGCGGATATGATTACTGCAAGGTTTAATCAGAAAAAGGTTCGTGGAGCAGCAGCGATCAGCACAATTACCATCGTATTATTTTATATGATTGCACAGCTAGTAGGGGCAGGAGCACTTATTAAACTTCTTCTTGGTATTGAATATTGGGTTGCTGTGTTAATCGTTGGTGTTATGATGACCGTCTATGTACTATGGGGTGGAATGGCGGCCACAAGCTGGGTTCAAATTATCAAGGCCGTTCTATTGATGCTAGGAACAGTAATTATTTCTTTCCTTGTGCTCCTTCACTTTAACTTTAATATTTTCTCCATGTTTACAGAGATGAAAAGTGCTACCCCACATGGCGAAGCTTATTTAAACGCTGGGGTAAAGTATACAAACGGGCTAGATACCATCTCAATGATGATTGCACTAGTTTTAGGGACAGCTGGTTTACCTCACATTCTGATGCGCTTCTTTACAGTAAAGGATGCTAAAACGGCTCGCAGCTCTGTTATTTATGCTACTTGGATTGTTGGTATATTCTATGTATTAACTATCTTCCTTGGCTTTGGTGCAGCTGCCTTAGTAAAATCAGAGGTAATTATTGCAGCGAACCCTGCTGGTAATATGGCTGCTCCTTTGTTAGCCCAAGCTCTAGGTGGAGACGCCTTAATGTCCTTTGTAGCAGCGGTTGCATTTGCAACTATCCTTGCTGTTGTGGCAGGGCTAGTATTATCAGGTGCTTCTGCTTTCGCTCATGATATTTATGGGCAAATTATTAAAAAAGGGAAAATAACAGAAAAAGAGCAAATGAAAGCCGCACGCTTTGCAGCAGTTGGAGTTTCCTTAATCTCGATTGTTTTAGCACTCGGCGCACAGACAATGAACGTAGCATTTTTAGTATCTATTGCTTTCTGTATTGCAGCTAGCGCGAACCTTCCAGTTATTATCTATACAATCTACTGGAAGAAATTCAATACTACTGGTGCTATGACTGCCATTCTATCGGGTCTAATTTCTGCGATTGTACTCGTTGCCCTGAGTCCTAATATTTGGGGAACAGATGGAACACACCTATTAAACGGCGAAGCTTTATTCCCATTAACAAACCCTGCCGTATTCTCTGTTCCTATTGGATTCATAGGAGGTATAGTTGGAACTTTAATTGGTTCACGTGCAGATGCTAAAAAGTATGCAGAGGTGGATGTTAAAGCGAATATAGGCCTTAAGTAAAATGACAGGTAATAAAATAAAAAAGCATGGAAATTTACTGATTGGTAATTTCCATGCTTTTATATATTCTCCGCACATTTATTTAATTTGCGTCTGGGAATACATCCTTTAAGGTAGTCTTAAATTCGTCATAGAACCCTTCGATAGGCTCCCCTGCTTTAATTTTCTCTCCATAACCTTTTATTCGCTCAAAGAAATCTGGATCAAGAGATACGTATACATTATTAAAATCTTTTCCAGCCTCTCTAGCTTTGTCACCAATTTTTTGCTCGAGGTCCTTGCCGCCTTCATTTCCGTTTTTCGTTTTCACAGCCACGTATGCGTTATTTTCCGTCACTAGCACGTGTGCTGTTTCTACTTCTTCTAGTTCAGCAATTTTAGCTGCAGCTTCGTCTGCAACATCTACCTTTTGATTGTCGTTTGAAGATACAGTATTATTTCCAGTACCTTCTGTACCCCCATTGTTAGTATTTGTTTCTGCATTGTCGTTTGTGGAAGTACCATTACTATTATTGTTATTGTCATTTGCATTATCATCATTATTTCCACATGCAACTAAAAAGCCCACCAACAATAGCAGAGATAATAATTTAGTTATTTTTGACATATTAATTCCTCCTTCTATGTTTATGTGAATAGGATGTGTAGGAGATTTGGAAATATGCATAAGAATATAGTTAGAAACGATAAATTATAGACGGAATTTTCTGTTATAATGTAACTATAACTTAAGATCGATGTACGATTAAGAAAATTTCTCCCTGAATAGCAACTTGTTTTAAGAGTCGAATGAAAGATAACTTCTACTTTTACTGCATACATAATTTTGAGGATGTTAATAAGGAGGTATTTTATGAGTAGCACATTATTTAAACTGTTAGAGGAATCATACGGAGAAATGGTTGATATTAGAAGATATTTACATATGCACCCGGAGGTTTCTTTTAAGGAATATAATACTTCCCGGTATATTCAAGCATACTATGAGAAATTAGGGATCTCTTATAAGGGGCATGTTGGAGGGAATGGTGTAGTTGCTAAAATTAAAGGTGCTAAACCAGGTAAAACGGTAGCATTACGTGCAGACTTTGATGCATTACCTATTCAAGACGAGAAGGAAGTTCCGTATAAATCTACCGTACCAGGTGTGATGCATGCTTGTGGTCATGATGGTCATACTGCAGCCTTGCTGACCTTAGCAAAAGCAATTAATGAAATTCGAGAAGAACTAGCAGGAGAGTATGTATTTATACACCAGCATGCAGAGGAGTATGCTCCCGGAGGTGCTAAGCCGATGATTGAGGCTGGTTGTTTAGAAGGTGTCGAAGTTATTTTCGGCACACACTTATGGTCCCAAACACCTCTCGGTACAATCACTTATAGGAAGGGACCGATTATGGCTTCAGCCGATCGTTTTATCCTAACTATTCAAGGAAAAGGTGGTCACGGGGCAACACCACACGATACAAAAGATGCTATAGCCATTGCTTCCCAATTAGTTGTAAACTTACAGCAAATCGTATCGAGACGTGTTAATCCAACAGAGGCCGCAGTTCTTTCTGTGGGATCTTTTGTGGCTGAAAACGCATTTAATATAATAGCAGATACTGCAAAGCTAAGTGGCACGATCCGTACATTTACTCCTGAGATGCGAGATTTAATGGAGAGAGAGCTAAAGAGAGTGGTAGAAGGCACCTGTATTGCAGCAGATTGTACTTATTCTCTTACTTACGAGCGAGGTTATCCACCAGTCATCAACCATGAAAAAGAAACACACTATCTCACAAGGATAGCAACCTCGATTCCGGACATACAGCATGTAAAGGAATCAGAGCTACTAATGATTGGAGAAGACTTTGCTTACTATTTAGAAAAGGTTCCCGGTACTTTCTTTTTTACAGGAGCAAGACCAGCTGGAGAAGCTTATCCACACCATAGCCCTCGGTTTGATTTCGATGAAAAGGCAATGCTAATTGCTGCCAAAACGTTAGGGAAGGCTGCGCTGGACTACCAGCTGATATAGCTAGTCAAAATCGACGGCAGACTTAAACCGTCGATTTTTTTAGAAATTCACATCTAGATTTTTACTATTATCGCTACACCCAATGCTACAAATAAAGGAAGGGAGTTGGAGGCTTATCTACTTCTAACCAATAGATTTACTGCCTCCTGAATAGCAGCGTCCATCCTTTCTCCTTTTCCTTCTGCCTGTCGTACACATTCTACCAAGTTTTCGCTTACAATGACGCCAATTGTTCGGTCCACGGCTGATCTCACGGCGCTAAGTTGTGTAATTACTTCCTTACAATCTTTCCCTTCCTCCATCATACGTAAAACACCACGTAATTGACCTTCCATACGTCTAACACGGTTGAGTGTTTTCGCATCAAACTCCATTCCTCTCGCCTCCCTCTTGGCAGTATATCGATAATAGCTCTATTCACCCTATCTAAGAAATACAGCTGATGCAGATATCAGCTGTGTTTTTTACTTCCTTCTTACATTCCTTAATCTAATTTTACTTTTTGGAATGCTAGGAATCTCGACAAAGCTAAAGCTTAAATCTTGTTGCGGAACATCAAAATCTATTCGGTTAACGAAGAAGTCTAAGCTTATTTTCATGATTTCAATTGTCACCCATTCTCCAGCACACCTATGCCCCAAGTCAAACTCTCCCCCTCCTTGAGGGATAAAGCTAAAAGTAGAGTCTTGCCATTCTAAAAACCTCTCTGGTCTGAACAACTCAGGGTTTTCCCAAAGGTTCGGGTCATGGTTTGTTCCATATAAATCAAGAAGCGTAAGTGTTCCTTCCTCAAATTGATATCCTTTCCAAGTAAAGTCCTTTTTCACCTTTGCTACCGCTGTTGGAAAGAAAGGATAAAACCTTCGAACCTCTTGAATAAACGTCTTTTTATATTTTTCTTCCTTCAAATCTAGCTTTTCTCTCTCTTGAGGATACTGAATAACAGCAAGTGCAGTAAAACTTAGATACACAGAGATTGCAATAATAGGACGTAGCACATTTATTACTTCCACTGCCACTATTTTGGCATCTAATAGCTCACCACGCAGGTCCTTATGGAATGAAAAAATTTGTAATGCTGAACCCTTAGGGGGATTCAATTGACCTAACCGAACCTCTTTTACTAACCTTTCAATCCATTCCTCTGCTTCTCTCCTTGCCCTTCTACCCGCCCAATGTTCCGGACCCATTGCTGCGGGAGATTCAAAAAGCTTTCCTAGCAGTACACTCTTTTGTTTTTCTTCTCCCTCCACTAAAGGAACACCTGCCCATTTGCAGGCAATTTTACAAAGAAGCTTTTTTGCTTCCTCATATACAATTATTTCTTCTTGTTTTTCCCATTCTAGTATTTCAGCTTGCCAGCATTTTTGAGTTATATCTTTTAATCTTTCCATACATTCTGGAGCCATCGCTGCTAGAAGCATTGCTTTACGATTACGATGCTCTGGGCCATCTAAAGTTTGAACAGCTCCTTCTCCAAATAGTGTCTTCTTTACTCGGTTGGGAGCCGCACCGTTTCGAATAAACTTTTCATTATCATAAAAAAGCTCTGCTGCTTCCTTGCCTCCCAAACAAATTGCTTTCTTTCCTAGCAGGCGCGTTTCGAATATATCGGAAGCAAAGGCCTTCCTTCTATTTGGTACAAACAAATACCCTTCCCTTAAAAGCGTCAGACTATGGTCTATTCCTTCTTCTTTTGGTATTTCCCTTGGATCCTTCATGATAGCTCACTCCCTTATATATCTATTCTTACTAATTGCTTCCCTTTTTATGCTTAATAAAACTATTGCAAGGTGCAACTAACAGAAAAACAATAAAGTGAAACTTTGATTGGTGGGGGTTTTCCTTCATCCCCCACCAATCATTAGTTGAACCAATCGGGTTTTTAGGGACAGTTGATCTCCCACTTAGCTGTCTCATTTCTTTTGCCATCTTGAAGTGGGAGTCTAACTGTCCCTTAATGCGGGATAAAGAGTATGGTAAAATAGGTAATACTATTGCAAGAGAGGAAGGTTTTAGATGAAATCACCTTTTACATATAAACATTTGGAACCAAAGGAATTAGTAGATAATATGCCAGCCATCTTTTTATTACATGGTATGGGAAGCAACGAGGAAGACTTACCACAGCTTGTCCAAGAATTTAAAGATACCCACCATCTCTTTAGCCTAAGAGGACCAATTGTACATAATCCTGGTTATGCTTTTTTTACAATTGAAGAGGAAGGAAAACCTGAACGTCACGTCTTTGACCAAATAATCGTACATATTCAAGCGTTTATAAGAGAGGCAATCAATGAATATAAACTGGATCCATCCAAAATTGTTATCCTAGGCTTTAGTCAAGGTGCAGTACTGGCCCAAACTTTAGGTATTACAATGGGTAAAGAAATTCAAGCGGTGGTAGCGTTAAGCGGATACTTACCGGACTTTGTCAGGGATGAATACAGAAAATCTACAATTGATCATTTAAAAATCTTTATCTCTCATGGAGAGTATGATTATATAATCCCGACTATACGTGGAGTCGAGAGCATGGAATATTTTGAAGATGCCGGAGCAGAAGTAACCTTTAAAACTTATGGTGAAGGTCACGGGGTTGTTCCTGAAAATCATAGGGATTTAGTAGAATTTTTAAAGCATATATAAAACATCTAAAAACCGGCTCTTAGGGCCGGTTTTTTTATTGTTAGTTGGAAGGTGAAAACGATGAAAGATAGCAAAGATACACTGGAAATCTAGCGGCCACTTGTCATGCCATTCCACCATTCTAAATGAGAGTAAATCTACACTGAATGAGAGTATCTACCTCTCGAACGAGAGTAAAGGACCTGAACGAGAGTATTTCTGCTCTATCCGAGAGTAACTCCTTCATGAGCGAGATTAACCTCTAGTTGAACGAGAGTAAACTACCCCCAAACGAGAGTTAGGCTGCACAGAAAATTTAACGGACACTTTAATCAACAGCCCATAGCTATTTCACACAAGAAAAGGCCAATACTAACGGAATTCTTTGTCTCCGCTGATATTCTTCTTCCTCCAGAAAATTTTCCCTTTCCGGTTTTCCTTCCCGCATATCCACAATGTTAAAGCCTGCATTCCGGAGCGCCTGAAAATACGTTTCCAATGTCCGATGATATTTTACGACTGACTGATTAATCCAAGGTTCCTTCCTTTCACCCTCATGAAAATAATCATCCACAATCCAATCCTCCCGTTTCTCTCCAGCTTGCTTGCTTTTAAAGGATGAGGTGGTCAGTGGGTGCTGGACACTAAAAACAAACCGTCCATCCCGCTTCAATGTCTTATAAATTTGTTCAAAAAGCTTCTGAATATCCTCTACGTAATGGATAGCAAAACGAGAGGTTACAAGGTCGAAGCTCTCTTCTGGATATTCAAATGTCTCCATCGTTCCGGCTACAATCTCTCCATTTAACCCTTTTACATTTTCTAATGCAGCAGCTCTCATTTGGAAAGATCCCTCAAGACCCGTATAAGATAGGATTCCCTTCTCTAAAAGGAGTTCCCTACCAAAGGATGCATCTCCACATCCTAGATCTAGAACAGTGTATCCTTCGGAACTTCCTATTAGCTCGAATATAATAGGACCTTCAATTGCAATATTTGGACTTTGTTTTCTATTTCTTCTCTCCATATAGCTAGCAAAAAACGCCTCTTGGTCATAAACACTAGATCCCTTATAATCCATCTTGATCCCCCTTTTCTTTCTGGATAATTTTACATGAATAATTACCCAATAGATATACTGTCACCAAAAATGTACAAGTGACTATCTCTGCCCCGACAAGCAATCGGGGAACGGCCAGGAAGAACTTGGTACCCATTTGACCTTGGGGGCAAGGCTTAATCTTTTTACGATGCTTCAAGCTAAATGCTATATTTCGTAAACTGTAAGATGTGGATATAGGATTAACTCTGTCATACATCCTTCTCCTCCCCAAATCTATCTTCCACAAATAATTTCTACATTCGGATGCTCCTTTAGACGACTAGCTGGAATACTCTCTGTTACCGGTCCTTCTCGAAATTGTTGCATGGTATTCATTTTATTTTCTCCAAATGCTAGCAACACTATTTTCTTTGCCCCCATGATTGTCTTGATTCCCATTGTAATCGCTTGTTCAGGTACCTCCTGCCCCTCAGGAAAGTACTTGGCATTTTCTAATCTTGTTTGCTCTGCCAGTGTCACTACATGTGTAGTTGACGAAAAAGGTGTTCCAGGCTCATTAAATCCTATATGTCCATTGACCCCTATTCCTAATAGTTGCAAATCAATTCCTTCACATGCTGCGATAGATGCCTCATATCTCTTACACTCTGCATCTAAATCTTCTGCCAAGCCATTTGGAAGATGAATATTCTCACTTGGAGTATCAATGTGCCGGAATAAATGCTCTTGCATATAAGTATGATAGCTTGTTACATCTTGCGGAGAAATTCCAACATACTCATCTAAATTAAAGGTTTTCACCTTCGAAAAAGAAAGTCCTTGCTGATATAGCTTTATAAGCTCTTGATAAAAACCGATAGGAGTACCACCAGTTGCAAGGCCTAGCACACTATCGGGTTTTTCCTCTATCTGTTTCTTAAAAATCAATGCAGCCTGCTTACTCATTTCATCGTAGTTATTAACGTGTATCCATTTCATATTATTTTGCTTCATTGGAATAGCTCAGTCCACCTTTACAAAAAGTGTAGCAAACCTTAAAGACATCATTGACCAGAACAATATCTGCATCCTTTCCAACGGTAATACTACCTTTTCTATCATACACTCCTAATCGTTTTGCAGCGTTTTTAGATGAAATCCTTATTATCTCCTCCATCGACCAAGCGGATATTCGCTGCATCCTCGCTACTCCCTCATTCATCCTAAGAACACTACCCGCTAATGTTCCGTCCTCTAAAACAGCTTTTTGTTCATACACCTGCACTTGTTGATTTGCTAGTGTATAGCTTCCATCAGACAGTCCTTTTGCTCTCATAGAATCTGTGATAAGAACCATCCTTTCAGATCCAATTATTTTAACTAGCAGCCGAAGCATATCCTCGGACAGGTGGACCCCATCGGCGATTACCTCACAATATAGCTCATCTAATAATAATCCTGCGCCAACCATCCCGACCTCTCGATGATGGAGACCTGTCATCGCATTAGCATAATGCGTAAGATGAGATAGACCAACTTCCATTGCATCACTGATTTCTTGAAAGCTAGCCTTAGAATGACCTGCAGAGCTAATAATACCCTTTTCAGAGAGCATTCTGATTAGGTCAAACTGCTTATCTAACTCTGGAGCAAGTGTTACAATCTTTAAGTTCTCTAGCTTATCACCAAACCATTCCTTCAAAAGCTCACTTGAAGGAGCCTGAATAAATTGTTTTGGCTGTGCTCCTGCTTGCTCCGAATGAATAAAGGGACCTTCCAGATGAAATCCGAGCATTTCTGCCCCAAAGGGGTGTTGTTTTTCAAGCATTTGCCGATTAGCCGCTATTGCGTTCTTTATCGCTTCAGAAGATTGTGTCAAGGTTGTAGCCAAGTAGGAGGTTGTTCCCTCAGAAGGCAAATAAGTAGCTATTTTACATGCAGCTTCTACTGTACCATCCATGAAATCCGCACCCACCGCTCCATGAATATGAATATCAATAAAACCTGGAATCGCTATTAGTCCTGTTGCATCTATTGTCTCTTCAGCAGCAACCAATATACGGCGCTCCGAAATCTCATGAATTTTTCCATCCTTTATCAGAATTTCTCCATCTACCATTCGACCATCCTCTAAACAAATCCGGACATTTTGGATAAGTGTATTTCTCATTGGATAGTTTCTCCTCACTTTTCTTTCTTGTGTAGGTCTGTTTTTGTATATCTCCATAGCTTCCCTTGTTTCGTCTAAGTAAGTGATTGTCGTATAAAATTGCCTAGAAGCTATTGTCATGAACAATATATCGGTTTCCACCAAAATCTATCCTTAAAGCCTATAAAGCAACTTCTCCGTTCCTGTCTACTAACCATATGAATTAATGATGAAATAGTTGAAATATTATTTACAACCCAGTTTCAAATATTTTAATATTATACGAAATTGTTATGTGTGCTGTCGAAAAGAAATACAAAAAAGACATCTCCTTTGCCAGGGAGATGTCTACGTTAACTAATTGTTTGTTGTTGACTATATTTGCTTTAATAACTAAGAATTCGTTGACTAATTCTATACTTATTAAAAATTAAACTAAACTTCCACCGTTTTTCAAGTATTTTTCAATACCTTCAGCAGCACGGTAAGCTAAAGCTCCAACTGTGTTTGTTGGGTTGTAACCAGAGTTATGTGTAAATGCGCTTGCACCTGGAACGAATACATTTTCAAAATCCCACATTTGTAGATAGCTGTTCAATGCACTAGTTTCTGGGTCAGCACCCATAATAACTCCACCTGTATTGTGCGTAGATTGGTAGTTACGGATATCGTAGTCAGCAATATTTGCTCCCCCCATACTAACCTCTTTTGCACCCATTTGTTTCATAATTTCTGCAGATTTCTCACCCATGAATTTCATTAGGTTACGGTCTTGATCTTTCCAGTTGAATGTCATTCGAAGTAATGGATCTCCAAATGCATCTTTATAAGTAGGATCTAAGTCAATATAGTTGTCTTGCCATGGAAGAGATGCACCTTGCGCTTTAATAAGTAATGCACGGTTTGCATTGTTTACAGATGCATCTTTAAATTCTTTACCCCAGCTTGGTGTGCCATCAGGAACATTATTGTTTGCAATCGGACGATCACCTAATTGCGTAATATGGATAGTTGCCCCATGCAAGAAGTCTAAGTTAGAGTGATCGAAGAAGTCACCATTGAAGTCATCAATTTGTGCACCAAGAGCTCCTGCTCCACCATAAATATTGTACTCTTTATCAAAGAATCCTACTGCTCTTCCTAGGTAAGTTTGATAAGCGTAGTTTCTTCCGATTACACCTGTACCCGTTGTCGGATCATAAGGGCGGCCCATCTTAGAATTTAAAAGAATTTTAATGTTGTTTAGTTGGTACGCTGAAACAACCACCACTTCTGCCTCTTGAATAAATTCTTCACCTGTACGAGTATCTACATAAAGAACTCCCGTTGCTTTTCCATCCGTGTGTAATACACGACGAACAACACTGTGAGGACGCACTTCGAAGTTACCAGTTTCTTGAGCAACCGGTAATACAGTTACGATTGGAGACGCTTTTGCTCCATATTCACAGCCGAAGCGCTCACAGAACCCACAATATTGACAAGCAGCACGAGCTACTCCATCAGGATTTGTGTAAGCCTGAGATAAGTTATTAGACGGCATATGGTAAGGATGATAGCCTAGTTCATTTGATGCTTTTTTAAATAAAGCAGTAACAGGCGTTTCAATCATTGGTGGATTTGGGTACTTAACTTGAGGAGACCCTGGTAATGGGTTTGGCTCTCCGGAAATACCTGTCATTAAATCGAATTGATCGAAATATGGTTCAAGCTCTTTATAGGTAATCCCCCAGTCCTGAAGCATCATGCCTTTAGGAATTTTACCTTTACCATAACGTTTAACTGTTTCGGAATAAATCTCAAAGTCGTACGGTAAGAAACGGAATGTTTGGCCATTCCAGTGCTCACCTGAACCACCAGTTCCTTCACCAATTAAGAAGCTTCCCCACTCTCGATAAGGAAGTGCACGTTGTCTTGTATTATGTCTAAATGTTAGTGTTTCTTTCGATAAGTCTTGCATCATTTCTTTACGCTCCGCATAACGAAGCTCATCATGCGCCATCATATAATCAGCAGTTGTACGTTCTTTCCCACGTTCAATCCCTACAACCTTATATCCTTTTTTAGTAAGCTCTGCTGCGATAATACCGCCTGTCCAACCAACACCTACTAAAACTATATCTGTTTTTGGTAATTTTGTTGCCACAGTCTCTCACCTTTTCTCTTAATGTTGATGCTGTGAATTTAAGCTTTGTGGAGCAATCTTCACGAATTCATCTTTTTCCAATGTGCCTATATAGTTACCTTGGTGACCTGGGAAGTTTTTCATTTTCCAACCAGCCATATCTTTGTTTCCACCATACATCGGGTCAGCGTATGCTCCCTCAATCGTCATTTTTCTAAGTAAGCTAAAGAAGTAAGAAGAACTTACTGCCCCCTGAATTTTTACTTTGTTTGCTTCAAAATCCTTCAGTATTTCGATTTGCTCCTCTTCGGATAAAGCAGCAAAGCTTTTTTTAGCTTTTGATCTAGCAATTGCTTCTTTATTTAACGCAATAATCCCTAGATTAAAGATTTGCTGACGGTTCAAATGTGTTTGGTAACCTTGTTCCGGAACAGCTTCCCCTGGATAAAATGGTCCAGTCATATATTCTTTTGAGTTCAAACCAAACGGGCCAGCAAGCTGGTGATCAATGTAGTAAGTTACAAGCAATTCTTTCGCCCCGGGCCCTATATCTGTTTTCGGGAAGATTTGTTCAGCTGCAGCTTCCACTGTATCAAATTGTGTTTTATCAAAGAACATAAGAGCTTGGTTGTAATTAACGGATGCTGTTACTGGGCTATGTTTTTCTGTAGCTGTAGAACTGTCTTTTCCTAGAAGACTTCCTAGAGCTCCCCCTAATACAACTCCACCAACTGTCAAACCAGAGTTTTTGATAAATGTACGTCTTGAAGAACGTTTATCTAAAATAGGAACTTTCGTATCCTTTTCTGACATATAGAGAACCTCCTCAAAAAAATGAATTGTCTAACTATTTACCTAAGTAAATAAAGAACCAAAAAAAAGCGGTCTATTTACCCATTTAAGATTCTAATACTTTATAATGAGTTTTAGAAAATATTGGCACTAAAGAACTTTTCTATAATACTCCTATTTTGCTAAAATGTACACATTATTTTTTACATTTTTTATAATTTATTTCTATAAAATACCTTATCCCTAGGATATAATTGTGAATTATACCCTTTTAATTATAAGGAGGATGGATGGATGGTTAATGTCGGAATTCTAGAAGAACTAAAAAGATCATATTCTGAGCAAGGAGTTACTCTAACAGAAGCAGAACTAGAGGATAAAACGAAATTACAATTGATGGATGAATACTTTTCGCTGAATATTAAAATCTCTGCTGAAACAGTATTTGATTTTGTCCAAAAGGTCTTTGCAATTGATTTACAAAAGGCGGCTGTTTTAAACAGCGAACTACTAGAATCTTTGAAAAATCCGTCCCCAAAAGAAGCTTTAAACTATCTACTTAGAACTCAAGACAAGGATATTTCAGGCGAGGAAGTTCGCTACATGGTAAATAATATTTTTGGAGTTAACTTAAATGGAATTGTTTCATTAGAAGGTAAAAGAATCTCCCTCTACTCGAAGGACCAGTGGATCGTGCAGGGAGAAAATGATTTATTTATCGTTTCTACCGGTAAAAACGATCTAGATGTAAAGGTAGCAATCAGTGACTATTTTAAAGAAACAACTGGTTTAAAGGATATTCCTCTCCTATTAAAGGAATCGTTAGAGGAGCTAGGTTATACATGTCAAGACGGCTCGTATTGCTATTATGCTACCCCTGATCAGAAACCAGTACCCGATGCTTTTAAAGGTCGTACATTAGGACTTTTAATGAAAATTATTGAAGAGAATTACTTAAATTTATAATGAAGGACAAAATAATAGAAGTATTCAATCAGCTATCCACCGTTTATGCAACTACAGTCGATACAAAAAGTTTCTTTAATGCGGAATACGAAAGGCCAGCAATGCTTTCAGAGCTAGCACAAGATTTACAAGGGAATGATGTCCTTGACGCAGGCTGTGCTGCTGGATGGTACGCTGATATCCTTCTGCAAAGAGGGGCAAATGTAACTGCGGTAGATGTAAGTGAAGATATGGTTGTAGCTACTAAGCAACGTCTAGGAGACAAGGCAAAGATTTTCTGTTTGGATATAGAGGAAGAACTGCCTTTTCAAGATAGCTCCTTCGATATCATTTTAAGCTCTTTAACCCTTCATTATCTTAAAGATTGGAATTTGACGTTTCAAGAGTTCAAGAGAGTATTAAAGCCAGACGGATACTTACTATACTCAGTACACCATCCTTTTTCTGATACAACTCTCTTAAGCAAAGAAGCGAATTACTATTCTACAGAGCTACTTTTAGATACATGGGACAAAGAAGGAAAAAAATATGAAGTCCCCTTTTACCATAGACCACTTCAATCAATTATAAATGTTACAAGCAAGTATTTCACAATTAAAAAACTTGTGGAGCCATTACCAACACAGGAATTTAAAGCACTATACCCTGAGAGATTTAAACATCTACTAAATAATCCCCAATTTCTTATTGTTAAATCTATAAATAATAAAGTGAAACTTTGATTGGTGGGGGTTTTCTTTCATCCCCCACCAATCATTAGTTGAACCAATCGGGCTTTTA
>NZ_JBXEOV010000020.1:0-42629 GCF_056856695.1 Psychrobacillus sp. Z16_25
TTTTTCAGTAAATAAAAACCTTGTTATATCAACGTTTGATGAGCATTATACTACATCATACCGCCCATGCCGCCCATGTCAGGCATGCCTGGTGCTGATGGTTCTGGGATGTCTGCTACTACTGCTTCTGTTGTTAAGAATAGTGCAGCTACAGATGCAGCGTTTTGTAATGCAGAGCGAGTTACTTTAGTTGGGTCCACGATACCAGCTTCGATCATGTTTACCCATTCGCCAGTTGCAGCGTTGAAACCGATACCGATTTCTTCGCGTTTTAGACGGTCTACTACGATAGATCCTTCTAAACCAGCGTTGTTTGCGATTTGACGAACTGGCTCTTCTAGTGCACGAAGTACAATTTTTACTCCAGTTGCTACGTCGCCTTCGTTCGCTTCCGCTACTTCCGCTACTTTTTTGTATACGTTTACTAGGGCTGTACCACCACCAGATACGATACCTTCTTCTACTGCAGCGCGAGTTGCGTTTAATGCATCCTCGATACGTAGTTTACGTTCTTTTAGTTCTGTTTCAGTAGCTGCTCCAACTTTTACTACCGCTACACCGCCAGCAAGTTTTGCTAAGCGCTCTTGTAATTTTTCTTTATCAAACTCAGAAGTTGTTTCTTCTACTTGCGCACGGATTTGTGCTACGCGACCTGCGATGCGGTCAGCATCACCGTTTCCTTCCACGATTGTTGTGTTGTCTTTAGAAACAACAACTTTAGAAGCGCGTCCAAGCTGAGTAATATTTGTAGATTTTAAATCTAAGCCAAGATCTTCTGTAATCACTTCTCCACCAGTTAGGATAGCGATATCTTCAAGCATTGCTTTACGACGATCACCGAATCCTGGAGCTTTTACTGCTACTGCATTGAATGTTCCGCGAAGCTTGTTCACAACTAGTGTTGCAAGAGCTTCCCCTTCTACATCCTCAGAGATCAGTAATAATGGTTTTCCTTGTTGTACCACTTGCTCAAGCACTGGAAGGATTTCTTGGATGCTAGAGATTTTTTTGTCTGTAATTAAGATATATGGGTTTTCTAGAACAGCTTCCATTTTATCAGAATCAGTTACCATATACGGAGATGCATATCCACGGTCGAATTGCATACCTTCTACTACGTCAAGCTCAGTAGTGAAACCGCGAGATTCTTCGATTGTGATAACACCGTCGTTTCCTACGCGTTCCATAGCTTCTGCAATTAATTCTCCAACTTCTGTATCACCAGAGGAAATAGCAGCAACCTGTGCAATTGATTCTTTTCCTTCGATTGGTTTAGAGATATCTTTTAACTCTGTAATAGCAGCTGCTACCGCTAGGTCAATACCTTTACGAATTCCCACTGGGTTTGCACCAGCAGTAACGTTTTTCAGTCCTTCACGAATCATAGATTGTGCTAGAACGGTTGCAGTTGTTGTACCGTCACCAGCGATATCGTTTGTTTTAGATGCAACCTCTGCTACAAGCTTAGCACCCATGTTTTCAAAGGAATCCTCTAGCTCGATGTCTTTTGCAATTGTAACACCATCATTTGTGATTAATGGAGAACCAAATTTTTTCTCAAGTACTACGTTACGTCCTTTTGGTCCTAACGTTACTTTAACAGCATCTGCTAGTTTATCTACCCCACGAAGCATTGCACTACGTGCGTCTTCACTGAATTTGATTTCTTTCGCCATGTTCTATAGACCTCCTATATTTTCGATTTATTAGCCAATTACAGCAAGAATATCGCTTTCGCGTAAAATTAAATATTCATTTCCTTCATATTTTACTTCTGTCCCTGCGTATTTAGAGAAGATGATACGGTCTCCTTCTTTCACGTCTAACTCAACGCGATTACCGTTATCAAGTACTCGCCCAGAACCTACAGCAACTACTTTCCCCTCTGATGGTTTTTCTTTAGCAGAGTCTGGAAGTACGATGCCAGATGCTGTTTTTTCCTCAGCTTCGATTAATTCGATAATGATGCGATCACCTAATGGTCTTAACAAGTGAAACTACCTCCCTAAAATAGTAAAATAATTGATTTTATTAGCACTCACACCCTATGAGTGCTAACACACTTATTATAATAATGAAACCCAAAACATTTTGCAAGCATGAACCTTATCTATTTTTAAATTTTTTCTTTTATTTCTATTTTCTATTACAATAGAAGAAATGGTATTTCTATAGAGAGGATTATGTAATACATGAAACAAAGACAAACAGGCTTATATATACTGATTATCTACGTGCTTATGCAGCTTTCTGGAGCCATTTTTGCACCTCTTCTGTTCCTTTTGTTTAAAGGAATGGGGATGAAAAATGCAGAAATGTTGGCCTCAGGCTGGTGGATGTTTATCAGCTTTGCCTTAGCCACTATAATCACTTTGCTTATTATTCGAAAGGATAGACATTTTATACGCCCGCTAAAGGGACAAGCGGCAAATACTCCCACAGTGATTGGTTGGGGAATTATAGGTTTCTTTATGGTTTTTCTGGGCCAGACGCTTGCAGCAAACATTGAAATTAGACTTGGAATTGAACCAGGCTCTCAAAATACAGCAGACTTTATCACCTTGGCAACCGAGGTTCCACTGGTTATTTTTTCAATCGTAGTGTTTGCTCCCATCTTAGAAGAGCTCATTTTCCGCCGCCTTATATTTGGTGCATTATTGCCAAAGACGAATTTTTTTGTAGCCGCACTCGTCAGTTCATTAACCTTTGCGGTCATCCACCTAGAGTTTGTACACATACTAATATATGCTACGTCCGGGTTCATATTCGCCTTTCTTTATTACAAGACAAAACGAATCCTTACCTCTATTATCGCTCATATGCTCTTGAACGGATATGTAGTAGTGGTTAACATGAATTATGATAAAATCGTTCGCTTTTTAGAGAAATATGTAGAGATTCAGTAGAGAACAGTGTAAGCCTCGGAATACTAACCATTCCCTAATTAGAATAAAGCTAAACGAACAGCACTTACGGCTTATACGTCCGTAAGTGCTGTTATGTTTGGAATCACTTTTCCTATGTAAGAGCGATATTTGTTACTCAACATGTTCATTTCTTATTAAATAGATAAGCGTTTGAAGCTCTACAGAGAGGTCAATTGTATGTACACGTATTTCATCAGGAGTAGTTAGCCTGACGGGCGTAAAGTTCAAGATTCCCTTGATGCCTGACCCTACTAGCTCGTCTGCTACCCCCTGCGCCACACGACTCGGGATCGTGAAGATGACAAGTTCAATGTCAAACTCCTTTAGCTTTTCTAACATTACACTAGAATGGAACACTGGAATGTCACTAATTATGGTTCCTTCTACAGGTGCCTTTGTATCAAATGCCACGACAATCTTGGTGTTATGGTTCTTTTGAAAGTTATATTTTAAAAATGCGGTACCCAAGCTTCCAACACCGATGAGTGCAACATTTGCAGCCTCGTCCTGATCAAGTGTTTTGCGGAAGAATGCCAGAAGATTCGGAACATCATAACCATAACCTTTCTTCCCTAGAGCTCCAAAGTGAGAGAAGTCTCGTCTAATTGTTGCGGAATCTATTTTCATTGCTTCACTTAATTCCTGGGAGGATACTCGTTTATGTCCAGCGTTATGAAAGCTTTGTAAAAACCTATAATATAAAGGAAGCCTTTTCGTAGTCGCTTGAGGTATTTTTGGTACGTCAGGTTTCATGGTAACCCTCCACTTCTATATACAATTTTTTTCAATTCCCTATCTTTCATTGTAAGGCTAGAGCATTGCAACGACAAGTCCTATCTATTACACTAAGGATAGAATTGAGGTGCTAGAACGTGATTGTTTTACAAGTGAATCAACTAACAAAATCCTTTAACGGTGAAGATATATTAACGAATGTAAAGCTAGAGGTACAGGACCGTGACCGAGTAGCCTTAGTCGGAAGAAACGGTGCCGGGAAATCTACGCTACTTAAAATAATCGCTGGGGAGATGTCTTATGACTCAGGCGATATTATCATGCCTAAAAATATACGACTTGGATATCTAGAACAGCATGCAGGCCTCGAATCAAAGCTATCCATTTGGGAAGAAATGAAATCTATCTTCTCTCACTTAATTGATTCTGAAAAAGAGCTCCGTTCGCTCGAAGTACAAATGGCCGATCCTGTGGTATATGAAAATCCAGAAGCCTATGCACGAGTGGCAGCTGCCTATGATGAGCTTCAGCTTGCTTTCAATGAGGCTGGGGGCTATCGATATGAATCTGATATCCGTTCTATCTTACATGGCATGCAGTTCTATCCAGAGGATTATGACAAGCCTGTCCAAGCCCTATCCGGGGGACAAAAAACAAGGCTTGCATTAGCAAAGATGCTGCTCAGTAAACCAGATCTTTTAATACTAGATGAGCCGACGAACCATTTAGATATCCAAACACTTAGCTTTCTCGAGAACTATTTAAAGAATTATCAGGGAGCTATTTTGATCGTATCACATGATAGGTATTTCTTAGATCAAGTGGTGACACTTGTGTATGAGGTTTCTAGACATAACGTCACGCGCTACGTCGGAAATTATAGCAAGTATCTAGAGCAAAAGGCAAAAAATTATGAGCTAGATAAAAAGAAATTCGAAAAACAACAAGAAGAAAAAGCAAAGCTAGAGGAGTTTGTGGCTAAAAATCTTGCACGTGCCTCTACCACGAAGATGGCTCAGTCCCGCCGCAAGGTTTTGGAGAAAACAGACTGGATGGATGCTCCTGATGGAGACGAAAAATCTGCTTCCTTTGGTTTTACGATTGACCGCCCGAGCGGGAATGATGTGCTTCGCTTAGAAGGTGTGGCGGTGGGCTATACAAATAAAACCGTATCCTCCGACATCTCCTTTAGTGTGTATAAGCAGGATCGTATCGCATTAGTTGGCCCTAATGGTGTCGGCAAATCCACACTGTTAAAGACAATCATGAAGCAGCTGCCACTTGCTAACGGAAACATTCAATACGGTACAAATGTCCAATTTGGCTATTATGATCAGGAGCAAGCAGCTCTCACTGGCAATAAAACCGTTTTGAAGGAGCTTTGGGATGAATGGCCGCTTATGAATGAGAAAGAGGTGCGAACGGTACTTGGGCGCTTCCTATTCTCGGGTGATGATGTGTCAAAGACGGTGTCTACCTTATCAGGTGGAGAAAAGGCACGACTTGCCCTTGCTAAGCTGATGCTACTTAAAGCCAATACATTAGTGCTCGATGAGCCTACCAACCACCTTGACTTAGACAGTAAAGAGGTTTTAGAGAATGCTCTCCTTGACTTCCCTGGAACGATTGTCTTTGTATCTCACGACAGATACTTTATCAATCGAATTGCCACGAAGGTAATTGAACTATCCTCTGATGGTGCTGCCCTATATCTTGGTGATTACGATTATTACCTAGAGAAGAAGGAAGAACTAGAAGAGATAGCTATGGAAAATGCCGTGACAGAGAAGACCATCGTACCGAAGGTCAACACTTCTACCATTGACAAGGAAGCTAAAAAGAAGGAACGTCAGCTTCGTCGCCAAGTGGAGGAAATAGAAGACAAAATGCCACAGATTGATCAAGCAATTGTATTAATAGAAGAAAAGCTGTGCGATCCAGAAATATTCCAAAATCATGAAGCCGTACAAAAGCTGCAAACAGAGCTAGAACAATTAAAAGAAGAACAAGACAATCTTTCTAACAGCTGGCTGGAGCTTCAAGAACAATTAGAAGAAATCAGTGGATCCTAACCCCCATATTTGGGGGTTTTTCTTTTTAGCAAATTTATCCCGCATTAAGGGACAGTAAGACTCCTACTTCAAGATGGCAAAAGAAAGGAGACAGCTAAGTGGGAGATCAACTGGCCCTAAAAGCCCGATTGGTTCAACTAATGATTGGTGGGGGATGAAAGAAAACCCCCACCAATCAAAGTTTCACTTTATCTGTCGAAATGTGACCATAGATGTAGGTCAAGCACAATTTTGTTCCTTTTTTTCTCCACAAATTTATTCACACCCAAAATGCTGTTATATCAATCTATCAACAGCTTTATCCACATTGTCCACAGTTTATAAAGTTGTTTTTCCACATAATTGTGTGAAAAACAGACACAATATATAGATTCATCACAACTTACTAACATCTTATCCACAAATTGTGAATAAGTACGAATGTTCCCTATTGACAACTTTTCATTCTCATGGTAAAAATACCTCTTATTTTGTCGAATTAAATTATTAAAATATTATTATATTTCAATCAAATAACCATATAGATAATGGTAATATATTGGATAAGTACATTTTTTCCAATAAGGGGCTGTTATATGAAAACAAAGACGATGTTCGGTATTACTATGTTTGCTCTCACTATTTTTCTATATGGCTGCAAAGAGGAAGTCGTTGCAGATTCAAACGAGGAGTTAAATTTAGAACCTGTAGATGGAATTGTCATAGCGCCAGGGATTCCTACAGAAGAACAATGGGTGTTAGATAAACTACTAGAAAAATTCCCTGGTGCCACTCTATATGACTACATCATGTTAGATATTGATCATGATCAAACCCTAGAAATAATCCCTTTCTTTAGTACCCCAGAAAATAACGTAAATATTGCATTATTTAAAGAAGGTTCATCGAAAGGTATTGCTATCGGTCAAGGATTGGACTTTGTAGAAGATTCTCTACAATATGAGGAGGACACGAATTTTTTCTTCATCACCTTACGTGATGAGAAAAAAAACCAAACAATTGATTATAAAATTACAATCGAGAACGATGACCAAATTAGTAGTACTAACTTTATCGTCGAAACCATTAACGAACGTGAAGAATAAATATATAATCCTTCTCTAATCATTGTTTGGGTCAAACTACAATAAAAAGGTCTGCACAAGGCAGACCTTCTTTTTATCTCCAGCTATTTAGTTCTAGTCCCGGGCGACCGTTCATAGCAAAGTCACCTATTTTGCCGGCAGCAAATTTGGAGCTTCCAGCCGCTGCTATCATCGCTGCATTGTCTGTGCACAGCTTGATAGGTGGTACGTAAAATGGAATTTGCTCCTTCGCGAATGCTTCCTCTAATGACTTCCGTAATCCGTTATTTGCTGCTACACCACCCGCTGCAATTACTTGTTTTACGTGGAACTCGCGTGCAGCTCTTACGGTTTTAGACGTTAGTACTTCAACTACGCTTTCTTGGAATCCAGCAGCTAGGTGGTTTGGATTAATTTCCTCTCCACGTTGCTCCGCATTGTGCTGATAATTAATGACGGCAGATTTCAAGCCACTAAAGCTAAAATCATAGGAGCCTTCTTCTAGCCAAGCTCTTGGAAATGGGACAGCTCCATCACTTTCATTTGCCAAACGGTCGATATGCGGACCTCCTGGATATGGAAGATTCAATACTCGAGCCACTTTATCATAGGCTTCACCAGCTGCATCATCTCTTGTTTCTCCAATTAATTCAAACTGGCCGTCTTCCTTCATTAACACAAGCTCTGTATGTCCGCCAGACACCACAAGTGCCAATAAAGGGAATTCCATAGGCTGTACGAGTACGTTTGCATATATATGACCAGCAATATGATGGACCCCGACAAGTGGCAGACCATTTGCAAAGGCGAAAGCTTTCGCTGCATTAATTCCTATTAAAAGTGCCCCTACTAGTCCCGGTCCCTCTGTTACTGCTACGGCATCCAAATCCTCTGGTGTCATATTTGCTTGCTTTAGCGCTTCCTCAATAACTAGTGTAATTTGCTCTACGTGGTGACGTGAAGCAATCTCAGGTACAACTCCGCCAAAGCGTTTATGACTCTCGATTTGTGAAGCCACAACGTTTGATAATATTTCGGAGCCATTTTTCACAATAGAAGCTGCTGTTTCATCACAGCTTGTTTCAATTCCTAGTATGATTTGATCTTTTTTCATGTAAATTCCACCCACATCACAAGAGCATCCTCCTGCGTATCTGTATAATAGTTTTTGCGTATTCCGCCGTCTTGAAAGCCAAGCTTGTAGTACAAATTTTTGGCAATATCATTGGACACTCTTACCTCTAGGGTCATTAATACAACCTCCTGCTCCTGTACAATTCGGAATGCCTCCCGCATGAGCCCTTCCCCAATCTTGTGCCCGCGCATTCGTTCAGAAACCGCTACATTCGTAATGTGGCTTTCATCTAACACAATCCACATACCGCAATAGCCTACAATTTCTTTTTCATCTGTCTCGGCAACAATATAATAGGAATAGAGATTCGTCGTCATTTCATGCTCAAAGGCCTCTCTTGTCCATGGGACAGTAAACGCTTCTTCCTCAATCTTCAGGACTTGATCAATATCCTCTAATGTCATTTTTCGATAAGTAATATTAGTTTCCATTGTTCTTCTGCTCTTTCATCCAATTGGCTTCTGCTTCCGTCACGCGGAGGTATTCTGGAACTATGGTATGTGTTTCTACTGGTTCACGCTTTTTAGCTAACTCTATTAATACTGCAGCACTAGGCAATGAAAATGCAGGATTTGCCTTCTGTACTCTTTCGCCTAGCTCCGTTTTTATTTGCTCCCAATGTAACTCTACGTCCATCCCTACGAATAAAACCTGTTCATCCATTTCCTTTAGCAATGAAAGTAAATCAGTCATCGCCATATGGGATTCCTTCACCTGTTCCCCATTCCTATATACTCCCGCAAACACATTGCCTCGACGAGCATCCATGATTGCACATACTACTCCTGGAAAATAAGGTGCGTTTCCAGCAAGCACCTCTAAGCTGGATACTTGCACAATCGGCTTATTTAATGTCCATGCAAGCGTTTTTCCAATCGTGACACCAATGCGCACACCTGTATAAGAGCCAGGTCCATGTGAGACAGCGATTGCATCTAGCTCCTTCGGCTGAATTCCTGCCTTTGCCATCAGCTCCTCTATTGCCGGCATTGTTCCAATCGAATGTGTTACCTTCATAGAGGATTTATATTCTGCAAGCACTTGTTCATCCTTCACGATAGCAACCGCTAATGGTGTATTAGATGTATCAATTCCTAACCATATCATTCAAAAAGCCCCTTACATAATTGTTCGTATCGTTTTCCGATTGGTTCAAATATAAAATGACGCTTGTCGCCCTCCAGACGAAGAATCTGAATAGCCAATCTTTCCGGTGGTAGATCCTCTTGGATTAAATGCGCCCATTCCACAATACTTACCGCATCTCCGTAAAATAGCTCGTCCCATCCTAAATCCTCGTCACTATCAGCCAAGCGATACACATCCAAGTGATTCAAGGGATATTTTCCCTCATATTGCTTTAATATTGTAAACGTAGGACTATTTACAGTTCGAGTAATGCCTAGTCCCTTTGCAATACTTTTCGTAAATGTCGTCTTTCCTGCTCCAAGATCCCCTTCAAGCGTCAGCACATCAGCTGGCTGAAGGAAATCTGCAAGCTTTTGCCCTAGCTCGATTGTTTCCTGTTCTGACTCCACTATTCGTTCATACATATCAACCGTTAACCTTCCAATCCAAACGCTATTTTCTTCTATTATAATGAAAACAAGCTGGGAATGTAACTTTTGTGGTTTAATTTCACTAATACTAGTTGATATTAATTGAAATTCCTCGTAATTATGTCTGATAGCTAATTGAAAAACCATGCTGTTTAGTATGTATGGATACAAGATTGTATTGCAAAACCAAGCACACATGTTAGTAGTATATCTTTAAGTAAGTACTTCTACCCACTTCACCCAACATAAAAAGCCACTTCCCTGGAAGCAGCTTTCCTATTTACATGCAATATAAGGTCTATTGAACAAGCCGAACAACCTTTGCGACCGCTTCCTCGCCAGCATGCTCCCAACGATTCTTGTTTAAGATGTTTCCGTCTTTGTCAAGCGGATGTTGAAATTGATCAAACTCAGAAGTAGTTAGTAGCGAGTTTTCATCCTTGTCTAGTCCAAAGTTTACTACATGCTTAATCACATAAGGAGCTTGAAACTGTATACGTGCCTCATATTCATCTAGCATTCCTTCAGTAATGCTAAATGGGATACGTAGGTAAATAGTTTCTCCTTCTTCCCTTGAAAGAATATGATCAAAGCTCCCTTTATCGTAGTCCCAATTACTGCCAATCGTATAACCTAAGCTTGCAATGCGGTACTTTAAATCACCAAAGTAAGCGGTCATTCCCTCTAATTCAGTTTGTAGTTGAATCATACCTCTTCCTCCTGTTCCCATATTCTCACCTATTCTGTCCCATTCGAATAGAGAGTATACGAGAAGGAGATGGCACTTCCTTCATCGCAACCATAACAGAGCATTGCACAATTAAAACCGCTTAAAAATTCGCTTAAAAAAGGACGGTTTTATTTCTTTTAGTTCCAATAGTTTTTGGGCAATTAACCCTGATAATAGGTTATAGCCAGCTTCCCCAAAGTGTAATCCATCATTATCCTTCCCTTTTAGCAACGCCTTGTAATTTTCTTTTGAGTAAAATTCAGTAAAGAAGTCTATATATTGGCTTCCTGTTTCTCTTGATATAACCTCGACGGCTCTTGCATAATCTTGTATTCTTTCATTGGAACGGTTTGGCTGCAAGGATTCATCCACTGGCGCTGGAGAGATGAATATCGTCTTACTCGGACCGATTTGCTCTGCAAAGCTTCTAAGATTCTCCTTGAACTCGTTGATATCAACCAACCGATGAGCAGCAGAGTCATTGGCACCAAATAAGACTGTAACAATATCAGGTTTCTTTTTTAATACATCCTGTTCTAGTCTCTCCTTTGCCTCGACTGTTGTGTTGCCAGATACCCCTGCATTTATAAACTGATAGCCCGGTAATTTTGCTGATAGCTTATAAGTAAGGATAGGAGCTGGGTAACCTTCCTTTCGTGCTGTAATGCTATCTCCGAAGCAAACCACCTTGATCATAGAAAAACATCTCCGTTTCATTATTAGTTTCCTTATAAGTTTATATTTACATTTTTGAGGCTATACAAACGTATAGCAAACACCTTGGAGGAACAGTTATGGAAAACAAGCGATTAATATGGGTTGATGTCACAAAGGGATTCCTGATGGTACTTGTAGTTTTAGGTCATTTCCCTGGTGACTTTTGGCTCTCTAAATATATTTACTGGTTTCATATGCCAGCTTTCTTTTTACTTAGTGGTATATTCTTTAAAGAAGTAAAGGAAAATGAGGATCCACAAAAGCCTGTCAAAAAACGTTTCTTACAGCTAATGGTACCTTATTTATTCTTTCTCATAACCATTACAACTATTCGTTATGGTATGCAAATCATTCAAGGTAACCATGATTTATCTTGGTACATACAAGATGTTTGGACACTAATCGTTGCAGGGCGTTTTGTTCGTGGTGCATACGGCGTCTTCTGGTTTGTGACTACTTTATTTTTTACTTACTTACTATTCATTTGGATGACAAAGTATCTAAATAGGACGAAGCAGATTATTTTATTGGTAGCTTTTTATCTTATTGCACATTTAGAAAGCTTCTTTGCTCAAAGAGTAATAGATGGTTCTACTGTTGAAGCTGCACAATCTATCCCAATACTATGGAATCTAGATGTCACACTAATGGCTATCGTCTATTTTTCCTTAGGCTATTATGGTAAGTCCTTATGGATGAACGTTACAAAACCATGGCTATTTGGAGCATTGGCACTCATGGTTGGCGCTTTTTTCGCAGACCAAGCAGGTATGATTAACTATCAGCTTAGTATGAAGTTTTTACGATACGACCATCTTGTACTGGATTTTATTATCCCAATAGCGTCGATTATTGTACTTGTGGGTTTATTCCAACGAATAACAAAGGTTGTATCTCTTAACTGGCTTGTCACAGTTGAAAAGCATTCTATTGCGATTATGTATCTTCATATCTTTACAGACATGATTTTTAATGACTTCTTTGAATATGGAGTAGTTGGATATACTTTATTAGGAATTTTTATCCCGATGATGATTTCTGTAGCACTTCAACGTGCCGTCCCTTACGGGAAATTCCTATTAGGCGATATACGTGCTAAAAAACCAAAGAAACTTACAAATGTATATACTTCGTGAAAGCTGCCAATATGGTGGCTTTCTTTTTTTAAAATATCTTGGAAAATAATAGGTTTAAGTAAAGAGATTAGGTGGAATTAAAAATAAAAAGCCAAGTCTCTAAAAACGACCTAGCTTTTTATTCATTAATCTAAGATAATTAATTTAACTTCTTTTCTTCCCCATTGTATCGCATTATCATACGAGGGAATAAATACATCAATCTTGTTACCTTTGATAGCACCGCCGGTATCACCAGCGATTGCTTCGCCATAGCCTTCTACCCATACTCTTGTTCCAAGAGGGATTACTCTAGGATCTACAGCAATCACCTTTTCTTCAGGGTTTGCTCGAAGGTCGATTCCATATGCAGTGGTACCCGAGCATCCCTCACAATAAGCGGTGTAGGCTGTGGCTATCATGGTCATCTCTTTCCCCTGCCCCCCAGCTGGTGGTGAAGAGGTGCCCATGACTTTTACTTCTTCCTTCTCTTCAGGTTCTTCCATTACTACCATATCTGAATTTCCATCTGATAGTCCTTCATCACTGACGAGCAGTTCGTCTCCCGGATGTATTAAGTAACCATTCAAGTCATTGAGACTCATTAGGGAGTCTAGTGACATATCATGTTGTAACGCAATTCGATAAAGATTATCTCCCGACTCTACTACGTAAACTGTCGGTTCTGGTTCTTCTAAAAATACAGGACTAAATGGGTCTTCATATAAAATCTCATAGGCATCGTTGGCAATTGGTAGATTCTCAAAAGCTACATAAAGTTCGGCGATATTTTCTATCTGTGACCTTTCTTCTTCATAGCTTATTGAGGGTAACGAGTTAGCAGCTACGGTTAAGCCATTCATCGTAAATGCTAAGAGCATTACGAACAAGAATGTATTAATTTTTCGCATAGATATCCTCCTTTAGTACCTTAACTTAAACTCTCTAGAGTATTGCCCCAAAACTTCAAAAAACAAACCTTCTGTTTTAAAAAATAGAAGTTTTCGTTCAAAACAACTAGAAAAAAGCTATTATAGGAGGACATAACTTCTCACTAGACTGGAAACTTTTACATTTTTGCTTTTATTTATAAAAAAATGCTTTATGTATAAATAACTTCCTGATAGTTTGTTCGTTTGAATCAATTCTATATTGGGAATTTGTAAGTAAAAGTAATTATAATAAAAGTAAACGGAGGGGAATTTATGAAGAAAAGCGCACTGGTGATTATAGACGTTCAAAATGGGATGTTTTTAGAATCTGGTCCTGTATACCAAGCAGAAGCTTTACTCGAAAACCTACAAAATCTGATAGAGAATGCAAGACGCAATCATGTACCAATTTTTTATATCCAGCACAATGAAGAGAAAGGTACTTTGGTCAATGGTTCTTCTCATTGGGAGATACATCCATCGATCAAGCCAACTGAAGATGATTTTACTTTACAAAAAAATACCCCTGATTCTTTCTATCAGACGGAATTACATACTCTTCTACAAGAAGAAGAGATCACTCATCTAGTTTTAGCAGGGATTCAAACCGAAATCTGCGTAGACACTACCTGTAGAGCTGCCTATAGCTTGGGATACGAGCTCACATTGGCAGAGGATGCCCATAGTACATGGGATAGTAAGGAATTAAGTGCTAGGCAAATTATTAACCACCATAATCAGGTGCTTCGCTGGTTTGCAGATGTAAAGGAAACAAGGAAGATTATTTTTGTATAGTTACTGTCACCATCGGCATATAGATGACGTCCAACAATAAAAACGATGACCTCTATAAAGGGATCATCGTTTTAATTATGGGAGACCTAAGTTTTTTATTTGATGATACTTATAAAATGCTTTAAAATGCGTGCTGTCAGTCCCCATATCGTGTAGTTGTCATAATCATAAAACCACTCTTCCATCGGGCGCGGTCTCCACTGATACTTTTCCCCATTAACAATTTTATCAAATGGAAAATCATCCAGCGGTCTTGCCTGAACAGTTACTGTATGCATGTAAGGTTCGTGCTCTAAGAGCCAAGAAACAGGAATTGTGAAGATTTCTTCTACTTCCTCTTTATTAAACGAATGAACCTCGTCATAGGGAAGAACTCCGATAAACGGATAGACCACAAAGGAAGGCGACGCAATATAGGGACTCATCTGACCCAAAATGTTGATGCTAGAAGGGTCTACTCCTAACTCCTCATGCGTTTCCCGAATGGCAGCAGCATGCGGCGATGCATCCGTGGAATCAATTCTGCCTCCCGGAAAGCTAATGTCTCCTGGCTGTGTTCTTAGCTTATGAGAACGTACCTCAAACAATACGTGCCACTCGTTTGCAATCTGCACTAGAGGTATCAGAATAGCTGAACGATAAGCTGTTTCCTCCCCTATAAATAATGGCTGTCCATCCTCTAGAACATTTTTCACTTTCTCTAGAAACATCAAACCACTCCCTCTATTTCTATTTTCATCGTACCATAAAAAGGGAGAAAAGTTGGAGCTGCATGTCTTCCATAAAAAACCGAAGATTTCTCTCCGGTTCAAGGTTTGCTCTTTACTATACCAATAACTTTTCCGTTTATTAAAACGTCCTCTTTTTTCATTTGGATAGTCTCATATTTTTCGTTCTCTGAAATTAATAATATGGAGTCTCCCATCGGCATAAACTTTTTCATGGCGGCCTCCCTCTATAATAGCAATGACAATGTCACCATTCGAAGCAGCTTGCTGGCGATTAACAATTACAATGTCTCCTTTATCAATTTCAGCCCTGTTCTAATAGCCTAACTTTCCTTATAATGAATAAAAAAGGAAGAAAATAGTATGACGATTTATAACAAGTTAGTTCGAGATCTTATCCCAGAAATAATAGATAAACAGAGTTCTGTTTCCATGCGGATTCTAAATCATTCTGAGCACCTAAAAGAAATGAAGAGAAAGTTATATGAAGAGGTCAGAGAATTTGATGAGTCTACTAGTAGAAGTGAGGCATTAGAAGAACTGGCAGATGTTTTGGAATTAATTCATGCAACGTTACCTTTCTATGAAGCAACTTATGAGCAATTAGAAGAAATACGCCTACGCAAGAAGGAAAAACGAGGCGGATTTGAAAAAGGAGTCTATTTAATAGAAGTTAAGGAATAATAACCTGAGCACAACAAATAATGCTCTGCTTAGGGAGATTAAATTTTAAAGGAGTGAACAGTGATGAAATTATTCATCCCTTTTGTTGTGACGATAGCCATTTACTTTATTTCTGCCATAATTTTGTCTCCCCTCCTCTCTTGGGTGGGGTACTCATCAGCAGAAGGATCTTATCATGCACTAACCCATGCGCTCATTCTTTCTTTAATCTTCACTGTAATTGTATGTACATTTGTTATTGTAGAAAATATCAAAGAGCAGAAAGAGGATTAATGATAACTAGTGACAATCGTTAAGAACGTGTCAATAGCGGTACCCAGCTCTTCCTCATCTATATCAAATTTAGGATGATGGTGAGGATACTGACTCTTTTCACCTTTCATTCCAATATGATAATAGCTGCCTGGGATTTTTTCTAAATAATACGCAAAATCCTCAGCAACCATGATGGGCTTATCCTTTTCTATTACACGATTCGGATAAGTCTCTTTAAATAGTCGGCTTAACTTTTTGGTCACATCTACATCATTCACGACAGGAGGTGTCCCGATAATAAACTCTACGGTCCCTACTGCTCCAAACGTCAAGCTCATTTGCTCGACTAAACGCTTCATTTCGTTCATCAATCTTTCTCTCACCTCATGAGAGAATGTTCGAAAGGTCCCTGTAATAGTTGCTTTGTTAGGGATAATATTTGTGCTGGTCCCTGCAATCACCTGTCCGACTGAAATAACGGATGATTCGACTGGATTCATCCTTCTCCCTACAATAGCCTGGAGAGCAATGATAATATGAGCAGCAACATAAGTTGGATCTACTGTATCCTGCGGAAAAGCTGCATGCCCTCCTTTTCCTTGAACGGTAATGACAAAATCATCTGAGGAACCCATAAACTCTCCAGTTTTCATGATGATTTTTCCTTTCGGCTCATCGGACATCAGATGCAATCCAAATATCTCGTCTACCTGCTCCAAGACTCCTTCTTTTACAAGCTTCTCTGCTCCACTAGGAGAAATTTCTTCACAGGATTGAAAAATGAAGACGATATTATGCTTCACCTTCTCTCTATTTTCCATTACCCATTTCGCTACGGAGAGAAGGATTGCGGTGTGGCCATCATGACCACAAGTATGTGAGATGCCAGGAACTTTCGAAAGACATTGCTTCTGCCCCTCCTCTTGGATAGGTAAAGCATCTATATCCGCACGTAACGCAATCGTTTTATCTCCTTTTGTCCCTTTTACATAACCAACCGTACTCGGTTCTGTGCAAGGAAGTAACTCAAGTCCAAGCTCCTTTAATACACCTTTAATATAAGCACACGTATTATATTCCCTTCCAGATAACTCGGGGTTCTCATGTAAGTATCTTCTATGATAAATCGCCCATTCTAATAGGACATTCGTTAAGTTAGTCATATTTCACCTCAGTTAACAGTATATATGTTTTATCTGAATAAAAATAAGGTGCTTGCTAATTTGGCTTTACTCCCCAGTCAAGCTTTAAAATGGTCTCTAAAGCTTTTACCTTTTCATCCCCAATGGTGTTAGCTATTTGACGTACTAACTCTGTTCTAATTGTTTCATTTTCCTCATGGTATCTTTCTCCTAATTCGGTTAGACGGAGACACTTTTCTTTTTTGTTATTTTCCACTGGACCAACCTCTACAAGCCCCTTTTGTTCAAGACTTTTTACAAATTTATGAGTCGCCTGTCTGGTTATATTCACGTTTTTGGAGATGGAAGCAATGGTTGGCTGTTTTTTGTAAGTTTTCGCCATGATAAACCATTCTGAATTAGAAATATATATATCATGATTACTGTTCCATGTATCTTCTATTATTTTTCTTAACAATATATGTCTTTCACTTAATAGATCTACTAAATCTAAACCCTGTAATCGTTCCTCCATGGATTTCACTCCATTCTTTTTATTTGCCATACTAATATATAAAAAAGGTCATATTTTGTCAACAAAGTTGACATTTAAACCAATTAAGTATATACTTATTTTAGTTAACAAAGTTGACAAAATTTATCTAGAGGAGAGATGATATGCATAAAGTCGGAGAACTAATAACGTATTCTACTCATGGAATTTGTCATATAGATAATATCACTAGTAAAACCTTTAACGGAGTGACGAAAGATTATTATGAGCTTCATCCACTTGATAACGAAAAACTTGCAATTAGCATTCCCATAAATAGTGATTTAGCAAGAAATATGGATATAATGAAGGAAAAAGAAGCCAGAAAAGTTCTTCATTCATTTCAAGAGGAAGGGATGGAGTGGATTGAAAACCACAGGCTTCGTCAGCAAACATATGCGGAAATCACTAAAAAAGGGAATCGGCTAGAGATTGCCAAGATTCTTTGTACATTGATGAGTAAACAGCTAGAAGCTGAGGTTAATCATAAAAAACTTTTAGCCCAAGACTTGAAAATCCTACTAAGCCTCCAAAATATTTTGTATAGGGAGCTTTCTCATTCACTCAAGATCCCTAAACAATCTATTATAGAGATGATTACGGGAAATATAGAAGCAAATTTAAAGCCAGTTTAATCTAACTGGCTTTTTATATACCCTTTATTATTTCCAGCGTTTCTATCACACTCTCTAGAAAATCTGGAATTTCATTCATGTTATCTTCATTTATTTTTGGCTGAAATATTATTTCTATCGTATTTATATAGAGGCTTTCCTCTCCATAAAGGAAGCTAAGCGTTTGGGTAATATGGACATCGTTTTCCCATATTCCGTTTAAGGCTTGCTCTACCTTGCTACATTGCTCTGGAATATCTTGAACTTTCATATATATACGTAAAATTAACGTACAACCTATATCTTTTCCGACGAGTTCTAATATTTCACCCGCTAAGTCTTCTAACCCTGAACGTAATACCACCTGAGCAAATATCTCTGACTGTTTGACCAAAGCAAACTGAAGCGTTAACTCTCTACTGATGCTTGCAAAGTCCAATGTATCTGTACGATTTAAGATAGTTATTCTTCCCTCTATATTATCTAAATCGTATATTTGATTCTCTAGTGCTACCTTTAAGTTTTCAAAGATGGTTGGATCATACATAAGAAGCACCCTTTCTTAAGACGGTAGTAGTGTCAGTACGGCAAAAAAGTGAAGAATGGATCCGGCCAATACAAAAACATGCCAAACCGCATGATGATAAGTAAACCCTCTCCATACATAAAAGATTGCCCCAAAAGTATAAAGTAATCCGCCGATTGCCAGGAAAACTAAACCATTCGTGGTCATGTTGGTAAGCAGCGGCTTCCATGCAAATATCAATAGCCACCCCATCGCTACATACAGGATAGTAGAAGTATGTAAGAATCTCTTCACGAAGTAAGCCTTAAATACGGTACCTGCTATTGCTAAACCCCATACTATTCCAAAAAGTGTCCAGCCTAGAGGACCCTTTACAACTAGAAACAAAATCGGTGTATAGCTTCCTGCTATAAAGAAATAAATGGAGGAATGGTCGAGGATTTCAAAAATATCCTTTGCCTTTCCAGCAGGAAAAGCATGGACTAAGGTCGAGGAAGTATATAAAATGACCATGGTAGCTCCAAATAAAGTAAAACTCACTACATGCCATGCGGTTCCCTTAGAAACCGCTGAAACTACCAGTATCACCAGTGCTGCTATGCTTAGCATAGCCCCAATGCCGTGGATAATGGCATTTGCTATTTCTTCACGCTTTGAAAATATATGTGTATTACTCATTTCACTCAGCTCCAATATTTTTACTATCTCTATCCTATCACTATAAAGAAATAAATTCAGAAAACAGATGCTATAATATATTTAATCAGCTTCATAGAGGAGTTTTCAAATCATGTGCTTAGTTAATTTTCATTATAAACAACATCTCATATATTCTTTGATTGTGGCAGCAAACAGAGATGAATTTTATGAGAGACCAACTGCTCCTTCTCATTTTTGGGAGGATCACCCGACTGTATTAGCTGGTAGGGACTTATTACAATTGGGCACTTGGCTAGGCATATCTAAAAATGGCCGTTTTGCCGCTTTGACCAATTTTCGCGATCCTTCTCTGCAAGATGGCACTCAGTCACGTGGCACTATCGTAAAGGATTTTTTGATTTCTCATGAAAGCTCATGTGAATTTATAGACAAGCTTTCAAAGGAGCGTGACAGCTATGGAGGCTTTAATATTATACTAGCCGATGATATGCAATTTCTTCATTATAATAATGTGCTAGACGAAAGAAATGAGATAATACCAGGAACGCATAGCTTAAGCAACCATACACTCAATACTTCATGGCCTAAAGTAGAGTATGGCAAACGAGTATTATCTCAATATGTAGAAGAACATCCTGACCGAGTCGATCCAGATGCCCTCTTCAGCCTGTTAGCTAATGAAGAAGTTGCACCTGACCATACTCTCCCCATCACTGGTATTGGGATAGAAATGGAACGTTCTCTTTCTCCTTTGTTTATAAAGTTACCCCATTATGGTACACGTTCTTCCACAGTATTGCTGATAGATCAGGAGAAAAACGTAGATTTTATCGAGAGAACCTTCCATAATGGAGCATTTTATTCAGAAAGAAAATATCAATTTAAAATTAAATAAGTGTATTTGGTGGACATAGCCAAGTTAATAGTCTATACTTACGTTAATAGTTAAATGCTTCACTAGAAACATGAACTCACGTATTCGAAAAGGTGATCGTGCGTCTTATCGGTACTTTTTCTAATACGTGAATTTTTTTATCTTTTAGAACGTTTCTATTATTAAAATTTTTGGAGGTTTTTTATATGACACAAGGTACAGTAAAATGGTTTAACGCAGAAAAAGGATTTGGATTTATCGAGGTTGAAGGCGGAAGCGACGTATTCGCTCACTTCTCAGCTATTCAAGGAGAAGGCTTCAAATCTTTAGAAGAAGGTCAAAAAGTTGAATTCGATATCGAAGAAGGCAACCGTGGACCACAAGCAGTTAATATCGTAAAACTATAATTGACTGATAGCGGAACATAAGGATATTCCTTATGTTCCGTTTTTTATTACCACATATTTCTCCGATCAAGTCATCCCTCTAGTACGGAGGTAACCATATGAATTGAATCCCATTCTCCCAAAGAAAATCGAGATATGGGATATTTCTTCGGATTTAACATTCGATTAATTTCTGTGGAGCTTTTCCCTTCTGCATGCAGCTTCCTCACCTGCTCTTGAAACTCCCATAAAAACTCTAGCTTTCTAGTCAGCTTTTGCCTGCCGTTGTTCAAATAACCTGCATGACTGCAAATAACCTCTTGAAAATCATATGTAAGTACTTGCTCCAGCGAGGTGATAATTGTTGGTATACTCTCATCACGAAGTATGACACGTGTTCTTTCCAGACAATATAAATCACCTGTAAAAAGCTGTCCCGTTTCTCTATTAAGGAAAGATTTGTGATCTACAGAATGACCAGGAGTGTCGATTACATCCCAAATTGCATGCTTAGATTCGAAGGTGGTTCCAAGTGGCTCTGCACGAAAGGGGCGACGCTTTCCCCAAAAAAGCTTACGATAGAGAGGATAATTGGCTTTTTTCATACATGCCAAGGCCATTTCCTCCCCCATATATAGAGGAAGCCCTTTTTTCTGCATATAAGCTGCATTCCCGGTATGATCCTCATGATGATGAGTCAATAAAACTTGTTCAATATCCTTCGCATCCAGGAATTCCTTAAACTCTTTTCTCAAGGAGAACCCACCTGTATCAATGAGGACACCATCTATTACAAAGCAGTGCACATTCATACGCACCTTCTGAAAAGAGATATACCCATTCGCTATTCGTACTCCACTCTTTTCACTTTGCTCAAATCTCTTTTTAAATATCACCACATATCCTCCTCTTTCCCCAATCCTTTTTTATGGTTCTTCACTATAACTTGGGGTTGATTTCCGTTTTGGCTGGACGCTTCCTGGGGGCGCAGCTCCGGGACAACAGGATGTTGTTCAAGAAAACGTTGGCACACGATGTGCCGTTCTTAGTTTTCCATCTTGTTTCGGATGCTTCCGAAACAATTGGATTTTCCGCACGGGTGCTCCTGTCGCTTCGCTTTCGTCGCAGAAGATATTTGCTCCTGTCGCTTCGCTTTCGTCGCAGAAGATATTTGCTCCTGTCGCTTCGCTTTCGTCGCAAATAAATTCGCTAATCCCCTAGGAGTCGCCAGCCGACACTTCAATCAACTTTTTCTTATCTGTCATCCCCAACTTTTGGTTAAGAACCTTTTTTATCCATTATATCTATATACTATTTGGAAAGTAAATCTAGCTATTAGACTGGCGAATCTATATTTGCTACTACAAGAGCAATGCTACATAGCAGAAATCGGTCAAAGAAAAAGGTGTCCCTTACTTATGGGACACCCCTCCTCCTTATTCCTCTTCATTCACAATTACTTGTTTCCCTCTCATTTTTAAAATGAGCGGAATCAGTAGCCAAGCTGCAGCAGCAATTAGGAAAACAACTGACAGAGGCTTTGTTAAAAATATACTGTAATCACCATTAGATATAGTCAAGGCACGGCGCATATTGTTTTCAATCATTGGTCCTAAAACGAGTGCCAGTACTAGGGGCGCCACCGGGAAGTCATTCTTAGAAAGCAAGTATCCCAAAATACCACAGCCTAGTAATAAAAACAAATCGAAGGTTGTGTACTGAACTGCATATACCCCAAAGAAGGAGATAGCAATGATAATCGGAAGTAAATACTTTTTCGGTGTCTGAATGATTTTGGCAAACACTCTAACTAGTGGCATGTTTAATAAAAGTAGCATTAGGTTCCCTATGAACATACTTGCAATAAGTCCCCAAGCAACCTCAGGATGCTCATCAAATAATAAAGGGCCTGGTTGAATGTTATACATGATTAGTGCACCCATCAGGATTGCCGTTGTTCCAGATCCAGGAATACCTAGTGTTAAAAGTGGAATCATTGCTCCACCCGATGCAGCGTTGTTTGCAGACTCCGGTCCGGCTACCCCAGCAATATTCCCTTTTCCAAAGGTTTCTGGTTTTTTACTAAACTTCTTTTCCGCTGTATAGGAGAAAAAGGATGCTAAAGTTGCTCCAGCTCCAGGTAACACACCTATGAAAAAGCCTAATAAGGAACCACGGACAATCGGTACGGAGCTTTCCTTCATTTCTTGTTTTGTTGGCATAATGCGATTAATCTTTGCAATGGTTCCAGTATCCTGATCACGTTCTAGGATTGTCTTGAATACTTCACCGAGTGCAAACAAACCTACAGCAATCGTTAAAAACTCTAGACCAGAATAAAGGATTGGTTGTTCATATGTAAATCTAGCAATACCAGAAACCGCATCAATCCCGATTGTTCCAAGCATCAACCCGAAAACGGTCATGATTAAAGCCTTGGTCATCGACTTACCAGCTAGACCACTTACTGCAGCAAGACCTAAAAGCATTAAGGAAAAATATTCTGCTGGACCAAATTTAATGGCTACATTTGACAGTGGCTCTGCCAATAATACCAATCCTACTAAAGCGATAATTCCTGCAACAAACGAACCGATTGCAGAAATTGCTAAAGCTGATCCAGCACGGCCTTGCTTTGCCATCTGATAGCCATCTAGTGTAGTCACTACAGATGAAGACTCGCCTGGTGTATTTAATAGAATAGAAGTAGTAGAACCACCATACATAGCACCATAATATACCCCAGCTAATAAAATAATAGAGCTTGCTGCGGCAGCCTCAGTCGGCATTCCTGATGTAATAGTAGCTGTCACAGGTATTAACAGCGCTACCCCACTCATAGGACCAATCCCTGGTAACACCCCCACAGCAGTCCCTATGATCACACCTACTAATGCGAATAATATGTTATGCCATTGAAATGCAACACTAAACCCATCTGCTAAAAACTGTAATGTATCCATCGCTTTCTATTCCCCTTTCTTAAAACGGTAACCCTGGAAGTGAACCGCCCAGGAGCTCCGAAAACAGATAATAGATTCCCACTGAAAAAAGAACAGATATAGCCAGGGAATACATAATCTTTCCTTTTTCCATCGTTTGGAACGCCACTAATAAGAATAAGAAAGTGGAAAGCACATATCCGATTATTTCTAATAAGAAAGCATAAAGAAGTGCACTAACAAAAATAATAAGAAACTTTTTATACTGGAGCTGTTCTTTCCCTGTCTTCTCCGATTTGTACTTAAATGTTTCGTAAATTAATCGGGCACTTAATAAAATGAGAATGATTCCAAGCCACATTGGAAAGACTTTTGGACCAACTGCAGACCCATACGCACTATCTGAAATGCGCTGACTCTCTACTACAAATAAAATACCGATTAATAAGAAGGAAATCCCCGCAATCCTATCAAATTTTTTGTTCAAAACTGTCTCCTCCTAAACAGAAAAGGCGACACTCCGGAGGTCGCCTTTATCTATTATTTTTGCATTCCTAGAGCGGTTAATAATTCTACAATTACTTTGTCCTGCTCCTCTAGATATTTGGTAAATTCCTCTGAGTTTCTATACTCGCTAGCCCATCCGTTTCTTTCTAGCTCTGCTTGCCACTCTTCAGATTCTACTAATTTCTCTAGCTTTTCTTCCCAATAGCTTTTTGCCTTATCAGACATTTCCTTCGGTCCAAAAATACCTCTCCAAATCGTGAACTCTGCATCGATTCCCGACTCTTTAAAAGTTGGCACCTCTGCCAGCTCGCCTTCTAGTCTTTCAGAAGAACTAACTGCTAGTACGCGGACATCGCCAGACTTTACATATGTTGCAATAGTAGAAGCATCTGTCGCGATTACATCTGCATTATTCCCAAGTAAAGCAGCAATTGCTTCTCCGCCTCCATCATAAGAAACATATTTCACAGACTTTGGATCAATTCCCGCTTCATGAGCTGGAAGCACTCCAACCAAATGGTCCATCGACCCTGGAGCAGACCCACCCGCAAGCGTCACAGCCTTTGCGTCTGCTTTAATAGCATCCAACACATCTTGAAGCGTTTGGAACTTAGAATCACTTTTTACAACGATTGCCCCGTAATCACGTGTCAGCTGTGCTAGTGGGGTAGTATCCTTGTAGCCATATGGACTGTTTCCTTCTGCCTTATTGTTGTTAATTAAGATAGGGGGTGATTTCACCATGAGCATATAATCATTTTTTGCTTCCTTTGTAGCAAATTCCGCCATATAAACTGCTCCACCACCACCCGGCTTATTTTCCACTGTGATTGGCTTTTCAATAATTTTTGTATCATTCATCGTTTTTGCTATTGCTCTTGCTGTTAAATCCCATCCTCCACCTGCACCTGAAGGAGCTACGATTGTGATATTACTAGTCGGGTATTCCTCATCTGCCTGTGTAGACGAACAAGCTGCTAACCCTAGCGACAATGTTGCAATAGCAGCAATTGAAGTGAATTTCTTCCACATATTCATACAACCCCTTATAAAATGATAGCGTTTTCAAAACGCTTTCTATTAATTTATCAAAATATTAGTTATTTTCAATGTTTCTGTCGATAAGTTAGATAAAGAAAATAAAGTCTATTTTGTTCATAAAGTTCATGCGTTAAGAATGGATGAACTGTCCTTTGGAAGAGGTTTGAAAATAGATCTTGCGATTTGGGGGTCCCAGCTTGCGATGAATCTCTCTCGGAGTAGAACCTTGTGATTAGGGGCTTGGATCTTGTGATTATACATCTGGATCTGGCGATTTCGGGGTCCTATCTTGCGATGAATCTTTCTCGGAGTGAAACCTTGCGATTAGGGGCTTGGATCTTGTGATTATACATGTGAATCTTGCGATTTTGGGGTCCTATCTTGTGATGGATCTCTCTCGGAGTGGAACCTTGTGATTCGGGGCTTGGATCTTGTGATTAACTAGCGGGATCTGGCGATTTCGGGGTCCTATCTTGCGATGAATCTTTCTCGGAGTGGAACCCTATGATTAGGGGCTTGGATCTTGTGATTAGACTCTGAATTTTGCATTTAATCATTAAATGGAAGAAAATGGTATAAGACATTTTTTTATTATTTGTTATTCATTCTATTTACCAAGGTTCTTAGCAAGATTTTTTTATTATAAGTTAGCACTATTGGTTCGGAACGGCGTCGGTGACTCCTGCGGGAACGCACGAGGGAGAGACTATAGGCTCGAGCCGTGCCCGCGGAAAGCATCCGACGAAGTGAAGAACCACATTTTAAAAGTAAGAGAGCACTAGCGATTTCATCAAACATATAAAATCACTAGTGCTGTTTTATTGTTTTGACCCAGGCTCTTTCCTTATACTTCTTGTTTATTTAATAAAATATCTTCTCTCAGGTCTACCTACTGTTCCATAAATCAGTTCCGTATAAACTACACGCTCTGATACAAGATGCTCTAAATAGCGTCTCGCAGTAGATCTGCTAATCCCAATTTCTTTTCCGAGAGATTCTGCCGTAATCCCATTCTCCAGCTGGGTTATATGGCTAACCACTTTTTCTTTCGTAATCGGATCTATTCCTTTCGGAGGTAGAGCTTCTGTTTTACCGGAGACACTAGACTTATTCCACAATGATTTGATTAGGTCCTCTTGTACCTGACCTTCCCCAGCAAGAATGTCCCTTTTCGCTTTATAGGCAAGCAGACTTTCTTTAAATTTTTCAAAGGTGAGAGGCTTTAAAATATAATCGGCCACACCGCTTCGAAATGCTTTTTTTACAATCTCTGATTCTGCAGCGGCGGTTATAAAAATGACGTCTGTTTCTGGACTATGCTCCTGAATCATTTTTAACAGCTTTGTACCAAGTGTATCTGGCAAATAAACATCTAATAGAATTAGGTCCGGCTTAAACGAGATGATCCAATCCTCCGCTTCCTCTCCTGTATGTGCTTCCCCTATCACACGGAACCCTTCTAGCTTTTCAATAAATCTACGATGTATATTGGATATACGTTTATCATCCTCCACAATGAGGATCTCAATGATTTTTGTCATGTAAATATCCTCCCTTTGGAATGGAAACAATAAATAAGGCTCCACCCAGATCTCCTTTTTCTAGTGAAATTCTACCTGCCATCTCCTCCAGATTTTGTCTGACCTTTAAAAGTCCAAAGCCTCGGTTTTCTGCATTTTTCGTTGATACTCGATTGGTCAATAAATCTTCTAGCAACTCATCAGAAATGCCAGGTCCTGAATCCTCCACTTCTATGACAATCTCATCTCCATTATCAAATAAGTAAATGCGCACCAAGCGCTGATCCATAGGATTTTTTTCAACGGCCTCAAATGCATTGGTTACTAAATTACCAATAACAGACACTAATAGATGCTTTTGTAGATGAGCAGGAAGCTGCTCTAAATAGCTGTCCTCGTCTAAGATAAATCGAACCTTTAATTCTTTTGCACGATTAAAAAACCCAATGACTATCCCTCCTATAAAAGGATCCTGCAGCCTTTTAGTCATGAACTGTATAAGTGATTGATGCTCAGCTGTTTCCCTCTGAATTAAATGAATAGCTTCCTCGTAGGAGTTTAATTGTATCAACCCTGAAATCGTATAAAGGAAATTGTTATACTCATGCGTTTGTGCCCGTAACGCTTCGGTATATCGTTTCACCTGGGATAGTTCCTCGGCTAGTCTGTCGATATCCTCTTGTAATCGGAAGCTTGAAACTGCCCCGACAATTTCATTGCCAACTCGGAGCGGTATTCTATTCACAATGGATTTTTTCCCTCTAATCTCCATCGGTCGATCCAAATGCTTTTCTCCAGACTCCATCACCTGTGGTAAGTATGTATTCGGGATAACCTCCCATATCTTCTTCCCAATCAGGTCCGCCTCCTCTGGAAGTGAGAGCATTTCATATGCAGCTTGATTCATCATCGTTATAGAGCCAGTCGCATCTACCATGATAATGCCTTCCCTCACAGATTCGATCAATGTATTGCGTTCTGTATACAAATTAGCAATTTCGGAGGGTTCCAGATTAAAAAGCTCTTTTTTTATATTACGAGAAAGTAAGCTAGAGCCTCCCACCCCTAATACGATTGCAACCAATACGATATAGCCTATATTGTCGATATAGCCTGCGAATATATGGGAGATATCTTCCTTTAGGAATCCTACAGAAATAACACCAATAATATCTCCATCCTCATTGAAAACAGGGGCCTTTCCTCTAAGCGCCGTCCCTAATGTACCGGTCGCTTCGGACACATAGGATCGTCCATAGTTTAGTGCCTGTTCATTATCATCCCCCACCATTTTCTGTCCAATTCTTTCTTTTACGGGATGTGCGTAGCGAATCCCCTGTTCATTTCCAATGACAACATATTCTGCCCCTGTCAAACGCTCTATGTCTGTAGCTATAGGCTGTAAGGCTGCTACAGGATCATCTGCCGAGAAGCCAGCAACAATGTCGGGTCTTTCAGCTGTTGTTTTAGCTATGCTTAATGCTCGTTCCCCAATTTGCTCTTCTATCGCATGGGAAATTACCATATAAAATGACAGACCAATGATTATTGCTAGAAATGAAACAAATAATGCTCCATAAAAAAAGATTCTCGTTTGAAGGGATCGCTTCTTCTTTTTCTTCATTTATCCCCACCACACATTCGATAAATAAATTACGATTGTCACCGTTATGCAACTGAGAATGGTGCATAGTAAAACAATCTGTGCTGCTAAGTTTGGTTCTACATCATATTCTAAGGCAAGTGTCGCACTATTACGTGAGGTTGGAAAAGCACTTGCGATAAAAAGCGATTGTGCCACTACCCCTTCTATATCCATAAGAAAAATCAGACCCAAAGCTAATAGGGGGCCAATGAGCAGCCTACCAAATGAGCTCATCAAAATAACACGACTAAAAAGTGTTTTTATATTTATTTGCGCAAGCTGTGCGCCAAGCGTTATTAACGCAATAGAAATAAAAGCGTTCGCTAGATACCCTAGTGGAATCTCTAAAGAAATAGGTAAACCAATATTCCAATAGTTCATAATAGCCCCGAGAATCAAGGCATGTACAAGTGGTAGGCGAAGCAGACTTTTTAAAATATCCAGACCAGATTTTGTGGAAGAAATCAGGTTATAAAGACCATATGTATAGGTAATAATGTTTTGAAAAATAACAATGATTATCTGAATAGAGGTTCCTATTGGATTTGCCGAAAACAGCATCTGACTCACTGGAATCCCATAGTTTCCTGAATTAATAAGCACAATGCTATTTTGAAATAATGCAGCTTCCCTCTTCTCCAGTCGCAATAGCTTACTCATTCCCCAACTAATAAGCATTAATCCCAAACTAAAAATAATTAAGTAGAAAATGATTTCTCCTAAAACACTAGCATTTACTTGCGTCTCGTAGATATTTACAAAGACAGCAGCGGGCATTAGGCAATAGGTGATGAGGTTAGACAAAGCTTTCAAATTAAAGGAGAATTTTATTTGTAATACCGCTCCTATTATCAGCATAATCAGGATTGGAGCTACAACCTGAAAAAACACCATTCCCAAATACTCCAAGGAATATCCTCCTCCTTAATTTTTGAATCATTTGAATTTTACAATCATTATCTCACTCCTTTTTCATTTCTGCTATAGAAATCTTTCTGCTCCATTTACCCCTATATCCACTCCTTTTACCTAGCAGAACAGCCCTCTTGCCGAAAATAAGGGGACTCCCTAAGCATCTATGTGTACAATAGTTATATAAATTCAAATAGTATGTATATTTAACAAAAAAAGGAGGCAACTGCTTGAAGGTATCTATAACAATTGATGACCAGCTAAAAGAACCCAAACTGACAATTGAAGCACCTGAGTGGAATGATACCATTCAAGAGCTACTAGACTATATAAAAAGCCAAGAAAATCATTTTCTTGTTGGAAAGCTTGGGGACTTACAGCATATATTAAAGCCTTCTTCTATTCACTATTTTTATTCAGAAGGAGATGCGGTGTTTGCTGTAAACGATGCTGGTGTCTACAAAATGAAAGAAAAGCTATATGAGCTTGAGGCTATTTTACCCTCCAATCAGTTTATACGGCTTTCTAAATCGGTTCTAGCAAATTTACATGAGTTAAGTAGCTTTGAAGCTATGTTCAATGGGACACTTTGTGTGTATTTTAAGTCTGGCACAAGGGAATATGTCTCACGTAATTATGTACGTAGAATAAAAGATGCTTTACAAATGAACAGGAGGAAATAAGCATGAAATCTTTTTTATGGAGAAGCATGGTTGGGGTGTTTTTTGGATGCTTTGTATCCATCATCATTACAGGTATTATCATCCTTAATGGACAAGAGATGTTAAATGGGCACTTATTTATAAAAAACTCCCTGGGCTCCATGTTTTGTGGCTGGTTATTTTGGGTAACTCCTTTATATTTTGAAAATTTAAGAGTTTCCTTAATGAAGGCAACTATCTATCACTTTCTAACGCTCTTTATAGGCTATATCGTTTTTGTATTTTGGTTTAGATGGGTTCCCTTAAGTGTCATAGGAATCGCTATTTCACTTCTTCTATTTGTATTCGTTTATCTATGTATTTGGCTCGCTTTTTATTTCTATTCAAAAAATCAAATGAAAAAGCTTAATGAAGAATTAAGTAGTTTTAAATTAACAAAAGGAGAGATATGATGGGTTATTTTATGGTGTTTTTAGGAGCTGCCATTCCCTGGCTTGAGCTAGCATTAGTTATACCTGTAGGAATTATTGGAGGCTTAAATCCTTTTTGGGTTGTAGTTACAGGCTTTGTAGGGAATATGGTAACCGTCGTTGCGCTCATCGTTGGTTATGACAAATTTAAGCTTTGGCTTGCCAAGAGAAGAGAAGGAAAAGAAAAGCCCGAATCGAAGCGAAGCGAACGGGCAAAGGAGTTATGGAACAAATATGGACTACCAGGAATGATTATGCTTGGACCCATTTTAATTGGCTCCCATATAGCAGCATTTATAGGGATGACGTTAGGAGCTACAAAGAAAAGCACATTATTATGGTCTACCATTAGTATAGGCGCTTGGGCTCTTGCCTTTGGGATTGTGACAGCATTAGGGTTTGATTTTTTTGTCCGTTAGACCCTAATCTACCTAACTTTGTGTTGTAATCATCGGCTCATACATCATAATGGCATGATTATGGGTAATGAATTCATCATCAACCAGCTCATTCTTTACATTAAAGACTCTACGGTGGATACTATTGTGCCTAACGTATCCTCCCCAATATTCTAAGGAAATTAGATGATCCTTTTCATAAACCTCGTAGGTTCGAGTTGCAGGAAGGTCCGCCCTCCACTCTCCTACTAGATGAGTATCTGTTAGATAGAGAAGCAGTTGATAGGGCTGAGCTGTTTCATTTTTAATCTGAAGGTCTAGATAGTTGTATGCACAGGTTGCTCCGCTCCCAAATGGCTGACTTCTGTTGGAATCTGGAAATACATCATAGCTATGTCTATATCGCTCAGTTACTGTTAGTGGAGTGTGAAGGGTCATCCAATAGATAAGGTTTGATAGCTGACAAAGTCCTCCACCTATTCCGGTAGTGACTTTGCCATAATGTAAGATCATTCCTTCCACATAGCCCTTCCTCTTCCCAGTACTACCGATCAGCCGCCAATAAGAAAAGGTTTCCCCTGGCTGAAGGACAATGCCATTAATTTTTCCAGTGGCTATTTTCAAGTTATGGATTTTGTTATGTTGGAGCCACATATCTACGTCCTTCAGCTCTCTTAACAGAAGCGTTTTATGTGTAAAAATGAGCTCCTTCTTTGGAGCTGCCTCCTTCCTTTTTGCATATCTTTTCTTCCCTGCATACCACTCTACATATCTCTTTGCACGGTAATATTTCTTACCTAAAAATATTCTTAAATCACTTCTCTTTTTTGGCTGTAACGATTCCATCCGCATCCCCCTCGCCCCTAATTTTACTGATATGTAAAATTTAACATTTTTATTTCTTTTTTGGTAGCAATTATTTCTTCCATATAAAAAAAGCGAGTAATGACCCAAGTCCGGTTCATTAACTCGCTTTTTTTGTGATTATTGGTTAATATATAGCTCAAATACGTCTGCAAAATCCTTTTTCACGTACTTATCTTGCTGTTCAATCATCCAATCTGTAGCAAATTTCGCAATAGATTCGAAGGAAGCAGCAGGTGTTACATCCTTACTTTCAATCTTCCCTACTGACTGAGCCGCATACCCTAAGCTATTTTGAGCAATTTCAAATTTCTTTTTGTTTTCCTTCATTTCTAAAGAAATGGCATGAATTACTTTATATAAATCTTTAATTTCATTTGTAAATTTCTTGTGAATGTCGATGGAAAGAGGAACATTTCCAATAGTAAACTTAATCTCCACGTCTAAGTCGATGGTACCAGCAGTTTCTAAGGCTACCTCTGTAATTGGATAATACGCATAATCATATCTACGAAGTAAACGTTTTTTACTTACTGCATTTTCTCCATCCACATGAATTAATGCCTTGTTTGTAAAGCAGTACTCATCTGCTTTTGTTTTAATAAGGAAGTAAATAACCTCCCCTGCTTCATGCATGACGAAATCGTCTGATTCTGTCTTGTCATAATCTGTTTTAGGGACTACTACTCCAATATCAGAAATCCCTAATGCATCGGATGCTAACTTTTTTAACATAGTCTTTCCTCCTTAATCTAACATACTATTAATATAGATTATCGGATGGGTATAAGGGAAGTGGTAAAAATATATACATTTTGTTAAGATAAACCTCTACATATTTGGAAAGGAATGTGATAAATGAAAAGGATTGTATATAGTTTTGCATGGTCTATGTTGGTGATATCCGCCATGACAGCATGCAACCCAGAGGAATCAGCAGAGAAAGAAGAGCCAGTTCTAGAAGGTAAAATAGAGGATGCAACAGATGCTTATCTTTCTGCAGTGGATGTTGACTATGCCTATGAATTTACAAAGAGCTTAGGTGAGTTTAAAACAAACGAGAAGCTTGGCTACCGTACTGCTGGATCAGAAGCAGAGATAAAAACTGGTGAAAAAATCGGACAAGAAATGGAACGCATTGGTCTCGAAGAGGTTACAAAGGATGAATTCACCTTGGATACATGGACATTTGAAAAGGCTGATTTAACCTTTACAAATGAAAATGGAGAAGAGCATCTTGCTGTATTAGGTGGCTATCAGGTCAACTTTGATACCGGTGGTGAAAAGGAATTTGACATCATCTATGGTGGCAAAGCGACGGCCGAGGACCTTGAGGGGCTAGACATAGAAGGTAAACTTGTCTTGATTGATATAAATCAACGTGAAGAATGGTGGATCAATTATCCTGCCTACCAAGCTCATTTAAAAGGTGCAGCTGGAGTAATCGCTGTGCAAGAAGCTGGCTATGGTGAAGTAGATCCTGATGCGTTAAACACGCAAGATGTTTGTGGACCAGATGATGCCCCTGCCTTTTCGATGTCACAGACAGATGGAAACAAGCTAAAGGCAGCATTAGAGAAAAGCGAAAATGGAACAATGACTGTTACATTCGATGCGAAGTCTACTGTAGAAATGAATGGGACAAGCTATAACTATTATGGAAAGATAATAGGGAAAGACCCGGAATCTTATATTATTTTATCAGCCCATTACGATTCCTATTTTGAAGGCTTCCAGGATGATAATGCAGCAATCGGCATGCTAATGGGAGTTGCCAAAGGATTAATCGATAGCGGCTACCAGCCTGAAAAAACAATTATCTTCAATGCATTAGCAGCCGAAGAATGGGGAGTTTCAAACTCACGTTATGACTGGTCTACAGGCGCATACAATCAAATCTTTAATATTCATCCAGAATGGGTAGGAAAAGCATTTGCCAATATGAACTTTGAAATGCCTGCATACGAGCATACGACTCAGGATGAAATTCGAACAGTTTACGAGTTAAATAAATTCATTACCGATTTTACCAAATCAGTACCGAAAATTGAAGGTGTGTATGAAGACGGGGTTTCAGTAGTATCACCTCTCAGAACATGGTCTGATGATTTTTCATTTAGCATTGCTGGTGTTCCCGCACTGCGCAATGACTTCCAGGATAGCGATTTTTCGCGTACCCATTATCACTCCCAATTTGATAATGAGGATGTCTATAATGAAAAAGCTTTTAAATTCCACCTTTATCAATATGGGATGTTAACGATGCATTACGACCGTACAGCAGTTGTTCCTCTAGATTTTACTGCACGTCTTGAGGCAATGAAGGAAAAAATAGATGAGGAAGCATTTGAAATCGCAGATCTTCCTACAGATACGTTAGTTGCTGAAATAGACAAAGCGATACAAGCTGCAGAAACAGTAAATAAGCATGTGAAGGAAATGAATGATGATTACCTTGCTGCTCTTCAAGAAGAGGATTATGCAGCTGCTAAGAAGCTATATAACGAAAGTCGTAAGCTAAACAGTGGCCTACTCGAGGCATTCAAACACTCGGAGGATCAATTTACTCGTTTAACATGGGAGGACGGAAACATCTTTCCTCATGAGCATGCTCAAGGTAATATCTTAAACCTCCAAGCTTCTATTGATGGGTTAGAGAAAGGCGATATTGCGACACCTCTCGATGAACATCTATGGTTAATCGATAATAACTGGTATGCATACGACTTCGAAAAAGAAGTATTCGATTACTTTACTGACTACGTGTTAGAAGCTTCTCCTGATAAGCTAACTTGGGGGGAAGGAAGAATCGTGGGTCACGTAGATTTATATGACCTCATTCATTCCTTGAAGGACAAGCGTGAGATAGAAAATGCAGACGTAACAGAGGAAATAACACAGCTCCAAAAGGTATTAGAAGACCAAAAATCCTTGCTTAAATCTACTGTTGATAAACAAGTTGCAGGGATTGCAGAGCTAACAAGGCTACTAGAAAGACATCAATAATCTTAAATATATGAAGACACTGTGACAAACCAAATGAGAAGCCCTTATGATTCTTATCAAATGATAGAATCATAAGGGCTTTCTTGTTATAGAACCTCCTATTTTCCGTAGCGTTGGACTCTTTCTCCCACTACCTTCAAATTACAGAAGCTCTCTAATCACTTTTCCTTCTAAGTATATTTGAATATTCTCCACTGCTCCTTGAAAATAGACCTCATAATTCCGCTTCGTAACGTATCCTAAGTGCGGTGTTGCCAGCAGATTAGATAGTTTTCGAAAGGGGTGATCTACAGACAAAGGCTCCATCTCAAATACATCTACCCCTGCTCCAGCTATCCACTTATTCTTTAGAGCAAAAACTAAAGCTTCTTGATCTATAATCGGTGCTCTGGAAGTATTAATTAAATAAGCACTTGGCTTCATCCATTGAAGCTCTTGCTCCCCAATAAGACCTCTTGTCCGATCACTTAGGACAAGATGAATGGAAACAAAATCGCTCGTTCGTAGTAGCTCCTCCTTAGAGGAAGCAAGCTCAACCCCATGCTGCTCCGTTTGCTCCTTCGTAAGGTTTTGACTCCATGCAACCACCTTCATACCAAATGCTTTGGCTATAGTAGCCATTTTTGTACCTATTTTACCTAGACCAAGCAATCCTATCTGCTTTCCATATAAGTCTGCACCTATTGTGCTTTGCCAAGGCCCACCATTTTGAAAATTGTTGTTTTCTAAAGATAAATTTCTAGCCAATCCAAGAATCAGCGCCCAAGCAAGCTCAGTTGGAGGCTCCGAATGACTTTGTGTACCACTAACGGTTATTCCATGCTTTTTAGCAGCCTGTAAATCGATACTAGCATTTCTCATCCCTGATGTTACTAATAGCTTTAACTTGGGTAGCTGCTCCAATAACAAAGCATCAAAGGGCGTTCTCTCTCTCATTATTACAATAATCTCAGCTTCCTTGATTGCTTCTACTAGCTCTTGTCCCTCTATATGTTCAGTAAGAGAGACTACCTCCACCTTGTCACTTAAAATAGACCAATCTGCCATGGACAAAGCTACCTGTTGATAGTCGTCTAAAATGATACACTTCATCTTCCCATCTCCCCCTATTGAAGGTAATCAATTACAATTTGTAGAATTAATAACACTGTAACTACACGTAAAAGCGGTTGAATAAGCTTTATTGGAAGCCTCCTTGCGACCCTAACCCCAAGCTGTGCCCCGATAATCGCTCCAGCCATTAAAGCAAGAGTGAGTGGCCATACTATTTTCCCCGTTGATATGTACGTAATGGAAGCCCCAAAACAGCTTGCAAAAACGCCAATCCTAGCTAGCCCTACTGCACGAATATAGGCAATTTTTTCACTCGCATAGAGATACAATGCCAATGTACTGCTACCTGGACCGAACATCCCATCATAAATCCCGATTCCAAGTAAAGACGGTACCGTTTTCTTGTTTAATTGAAAAGTAGCAGTACCCTCAAAATTCCCTTTTCCCATAAAGGAATTGATGAATGCAAAGCTTAATAGGATAATTGCTACTAAGGTTAGCGTATCTCCTGATAAAAAAGAGGCAATAAGCCCACCAAGGATCCCTCCGCCTAGGCAAAATACCAATACAGAGACTGCTTCTTTAGCACTGACTTCCTTCTTCAAAAAAATAACGAGAAAGCTAGATAATGAGCTTACCGTATTCGACACCTTATTAGCCCCTATAGCAGAATGCACGGGTAGGCCCATTAACAGCATCATCGGTAAGCTAATTAACCCCCCACCCCCAACTAAGGTTCCAATGACATTCCCAACAATCCCAATCATAAAAAAAATAACAAACTCCATGGCAATGCCTTCTTTCCTCTTCTTGTAAATTTAGAATACTCTTTAAAATATAATAAGTAAATTCAATACAATTTATGGTTTTCCATTTGAAATACTTATAAATATTGGCAGGAGATTAAGCAATCTTAGAAGAAGTAAGCACAGCAAGGAGGTTTTCCAATGAAGAAAATAATATTTCTTTTATGTTTACTTCTATTAGCTGGTTGCTCCGATACGAAAAAAGAGGTGGAAGGAGAAGAGGGACGAGCGGAAATCGTTGCTGCTAACCTAAACATTCCATGGGATATCAACAAGCATGGAAACACCTTTTTCATTTCCGAACGAATTGGACGAATTGCAGTCGTAGAGGAGGAACATCTCACTTTCGAGGAAGTACGCTTTTCTGATGAGCTGTCTAGCGCTCCAGAGGCAGGATTACTTGGTTTTGTACTTAAGCCTGATTTTGAACAAACACAGGAAGCATTTGCTTACTACACCTATGATAGGGATGGGAGCTCGTATAATCGAATCGTTTCTATTAAAAGAGAGCAAGGCAGTTGGATTGAGCAAGAGATACATTTAGATAATGTGCAAACTGGTAGCATCCATCATGGGGGCAGATTAGAGATAAGCCCTGATGGAACCTTATTTGCAACGATAGGCGATGCAGGGAACCCAGATTTAGCACAGGATTCTGATTCACTAAACGGAAAAATTCTTTCTTTGACAGACGAGGGCTCCTTTGAAATCTATTCTTCCGGACATCGTAATCCACAAGGCCTTGCCTGGGATACAGAAGGAACTCTCTATGAATCTGAGCATGGACAAGCCGCAAATGATGAAATTAATAGGATAGAAGAAGGCTCCAATTATGGCTATCCAATTATCGAAGGGGAAGAAACAAAGGAAGGTCTTATTACACCAATCTATACCACCAGTAAGGAGGAAACATGGGCACCATCTGGAGTAGCCTTTCACAAAGGAAAGCTTTATATAGCAACTCTGCGAGGTGAGGCAATTAAAGTGCTAAATTTGGAAACAAGAAAAGTAGAACAATCCATTTCTGGCTATGGTCGTATAAGGGACGTTTTCTCTGATGGAGATTCTATTTATTTTATTTCTAATAACACCGATGGCAGAGGAAATCCAGGAGAAGAGGATGATAAGCTGTACCGTCTGAAGGAAAAAAACTGATGTGGAGATTCCACATCAGTTTTATATGTTTCTTTTATAGCGTAGAGAAACGGTATTGTCCTCTTGATTACTTTCATAGGCTTGCTGCTCCCCTTGATAAATAAAACCTCTCGCTTCATAAAAAGGTATACCAAGCATATTATCCTTCGCCACAGACACCCATTGTTCTGTTGCTCCGTATTTATTTTTCTGTACGTCTGTTAAATATTGAAGTAGCTTAGTGCCAATACCGAGATTGCGTTTTTCCGGATCTAAATACAGCACATAAACCTCCGCTATATTTTCGTCGTATACCCCACCCCCGATAGCACCTACAATCTGATTATCAAGCACTGCAACAAAATAACCGTTCCAATCCTTGTTCGTCTCTTCTATTTCTTTTTTAATTCGTTCTACGGTGTAAAACTTTTCAATTACTTTTTCTATGTACTCTTTTGAATAAAGATTCTTATATGTATTCCACTGACCTGCTATACAAACGTCTACTATCCCTTGCTCGTCACCTGGTAAAGCCTTTCTTATAATAATGTCCCTTATATGTAAGACCATTGCAACCTGCTCCCCTTTTGTTCCCATGTAGCGCCTACCCTCATCTATAAATCCAGTGGCTGTATACACTCCCTGCGCAGGTTTATTGGCCTCATTTACACCCAATACAATCTGCTCAATATCCGAATCCAGCTGTTTTACGAATGCAGGCAATAGCCTTAGTGATGCCTTTGCGATTCCTTTTCCCTGAAAATTTGGGTGTATGGAATAACCCCTAAGCAATAAACTCTTTTCCTGATCTGTATAATGAAACTTATCCTCTCCACTATCCAATACAAAAAAACCAGCAACCTCTTGATTAAACAAAATGACAATCGGCTTGTATCCTGGATTCGTCTGGCATCGTTTTAAAAGTTCAACCGGAAAACCTGTAAACACCGATTGTTCTTCAGAAAGCTGATAGTTTAATGCCTCTCTATACTTTTTATGATAGCTTTCAAGCGTAACCATTGCCATCCCTCCCATTTATTTAATATATCACAAAATTCTTGCTACAATATAGCTATCTAGGAGGAATAAAAGATGAAAATAGCCATAATAGGTGGAGAATTGGTGGCCTTTGTGCAGTCGTTACGCTACAAGCACTTGGACTTGAGATACAAGTTTACGAAGCAGCTACCGGATTCCGACCTGTCGGTGCTGGTATAGGCGTAGGTTCTAACGCAATGCAGGCATTAATGAAAATTGGAGTAGGAGATAATAGAAATCTAATTTAAAAGTGCCTGGCAAGGCACTTTTTTAGTAATCTTGTAAACCAGATTCATCTATCACATCTAAATGCTTCGGAACCTTTAAGTGAATATAGATTGTGTCCCAGAAATACATCTTCTCCTCATTGTTCATAAATTCCTCAATAGCCAGTGCTGGCTTTACATGATGTATATTCCTCTCTACCTTTTGTTCATGCATTATGGATAGAACATCTTCATTCCAATTAATTTGTAGAATACTCGGCTCTGCTTTTATTCCATCATAAACGTTATTAGACCGGTAAACGGTCCCCTCTACAAAGGAATCCTCAGAATCAATCCAATCAATCCAAACCTTCGTTTGTACCAGCATGTCAGAAGCCAACGTGACCTGGTCACCTGCTACGTCATAGGAAAAGGAATCCACCAGCATATGGTCTATGTTATTCATATTCTTTTCTTGAAAAGCTTTCTCCAATTTCATATTCTCCTGATAAAGCGACTCTATCTGTTGCACTGAAAGAGCTGTTTCCCCCTTGTTTGGCATTGCAACAAAGATAAGAACAGATCCAACTAAAACAAATACATACAACAAGATAAAACCCTTACTAACATTCATACTTAGTCTCGGCAGCCTTTTAACCGTTCGAAATATAATCCCCGATAAAACAATAAAAGTTAGTAATAAAATGATAGGTAAAATAGCTGCTATACTCATGTTCTTATCTCCAATCTTTTATATACAATCCCTGCAACGAAAATAAGCGCCAGTGAAGTCACCATTAATTTTAAAATCAAGATTAAATTAGAGGAATCGACTAACAAGGTCTGTATAATTCCTTGCCCAGTAAATGTGAATAGTAATGCCAAGGCCGCTATTGGTAAAACCAGCTTAAACAGCTTAGAATACTGTACTAGCGTCCCTGCAAGATAGCCTACTGCTCCAGCTACCCAAATATAAAAGATAAATACTAAGATTGTTAGGATTGCCTGCAACGGCTCATCAAAATTCGTTGTGCTCCTCACAACCTCCATTCCCCTAAAATGAAGGACAATAAATAAAAGGTAATAAGTTAAATAAGTTGTCACACCTGCAAATAGACTAAGAATAAAAAGCATGATACCGTTCGCTATGTTACCGCTTTTTGGAGTTCCAACAAAGCTTGCATCATCGAACCTATACCCTTTTGATGGTAATAGGTAGCCAACAATAATGGACCATACAACCATAAGTAGGAGAACTAAGTCTAATGAGTAGATGTAGATATTTACATAACCATTACTACTCATTCCTGTGCCCATACTTGAAAGCAATAGCGCCAAGATTTGTATAACTACCATCGAAACTACCGCAGACAAAGAGACCTGTAATTTAAAAGAGACTTGAGATTTTACAACCGACCACATATTACTATTGATCAAAAACATCATCTATTTCCCCCTTCGCTTCCTCTGTCACATACCTGCACAGGCTACTAACACTCACAGGCTTAATCGTGATTTCAGAAGGTACTGTATCAATCGACTCAGCTTTCACAATGACAGATTGATAATGCTCGTTCACCTTTTTCGAATTAATTACTTGTTTATCCTTCATCCAACTGTTTACTACTTCAATAGGCCCCGTTGCAGATAAAGCATATTCACGTAAATCTTCTACGGACTCCTGAAAATAGACATTCCCTTTATCAATTAACAGAATATCCTCTAAAAGGTTCTCTATCTCCGCAAGATGATGACTAGAAATTAATATAGTACGAGGTAGTGCTATATAATCCTTTAGCAGAGCCCTGTAAAAATCAGCACGAACTGCTTCATCCATCCCATTCGTCGGTTCATCAAATATCGTAAGCTCACATCTAGTCGCTAAACCAAATATCATATTAAAGGTAGCGCGATTCCCCTTAGACAATTTAGAATGACGTTGCTTTGGATTCAATTGAAAATACTCAAGTAGCTTATTCGCAAGCTCACTATCCCATTTCTTATAAAATGAAGGAGCAATCTCAAAAATCTGCTTTAAGTTTATGGAATCAGGAAACGTCATCCCATCATCGATGAGAATACTATTAGCAGAAACAAGTAAGCTATTAAAAGGCTTCTCTGAGAAAACTTGAACATCCCCGGAAGTAGGTTTCATATATCCTGATAAAATCTTCAGAAGCGTAGTTTTCCCGGCTCCGTTTCGCCCAATTACACCGGTAATACTTGGATTCCTAATTGCAAAACTGATATCTTCTAAAATATGAGCTCCTCTATACTTTTTCTTTAAGCCTCTACATTCAATGATGTTGCCCATTACTCTTCCCCCTCCTTATTCAATCCCCTAATAAGCTCAATTAATTGTTCCTCCGACAATAATAATCTCTTAGCTTCTCGAACAAGCTCCTCAGCCAAGCTAGTCAATGTTTCATTTTTACGTTTATCCAGAATCATCGCTTTCGCCTCTGGTGTAACGAACATCCCTAATCCCCTTTTCTTGTATAAAATTTTATCTTCTACTAACAAAGTCAATCCCTTTGCTGCAGTGGCAGGATTAATATTAAATAATTCTGCCAGCTGGTACTGGGAATAAACTTTACAGTCTTGAATAAAACGATCTGCTATTATTTCATTTTCAATCCACTCTGCAATCTGTATGTATATTGGCTTTGTGCTATCCATTTGAATCATGATATAAGGAATCCTCCTTTCCTAAGGGAAGTGAGTACATTAGTGCAGTAATGTACTATGTTTTAGTGTAACTTTAAAGTCAGAAAAAAACCACTATTATTTAAATAGTGGTTTCTACTATATCTACATCAAAGCTAAGGTTTACTGGCTCCATAGGTAAGACATCAGAAGCCAAAAGATTAGTAATTGGTACTTTTTCATCTACTTCTTCTATCTTAAATTCATCCATCCAAACTTCTCCATCACCTTGGAGGATTACACCAAAATAAATACCACCTGCTGCTGGAGATACATCTAGTACTACTGTGTAGTAATTCCAGCCTGTTGTTCCTTTGATCGGTCGATTACTCATATTATCAAATTGCAGGGTGTCTCCATCATTTGAATCAATTCTCATCCAAAGTGCAGCCATTCCTTTAACATTTTTCGTTTGGATAAAACAAGAAAGCTTAATCCTTTTCCCTTTCCAATTTCCTGCCTGAAACTGTTGCATCATTGTTCCAAAGTCATTATCCAGGGTTTCTTTTATAGATTTTAAATAGCCCGATGCATTTCCCTGGTGCACCTCCTTAAAATCTCTGCCTATCTTGTACTTTTGAGGTGCCATCCCACTTAAAAACCATCCCTTCATGCTTACTTCCTCCTTATTTTTAGTTTGGTTTATTAAGGATTTCATGAGAGTACGATATTTACCTGGCGGTAATCCATGTAGCTTTCTAAATGCCCTGGTAAAAGCTTCTTGTGATTCAAACTGATAGCGTACTGCAATATCTATAATTCGATCGTTCGAGTAAATAAGTCTTAAAGCTGCAGTTGTTAACCTCCTATTACGCAGATATTCATAGAAAGACAAACCGACTTTCTGACGAAACAATCGGTGAAAATGATAAAAGGAATACCCTGATACTTTTACTATCTCATCCTTATCAATGGATTCCTCCAGCTTTGTTTCTAGCCAAGTAATTGTCTTATGGATTAAACTCATCTCTCATTCCACTCCTTATATACAGTTTATAACCTACAAATTATTAAGTTTTGATAATTTTTGCTATTAGTTTCCTTTTAGACAAGTATAGGAGATTAATAATAAGAAAGAGAAGAGAAATGTTGTTTTTCTGTAATATTTCCTGGGAAATGTCATTTGGAGGGGAAAGGTAGTTCGACATTAAGAAAAAGAGAAAGATTTTTTATTACTTATTGTTGCTTTCTTTAAAAATAAGAGACCGAGATAGACTTTTCATCTTTAACAAGAGGGTAAAATTGTTGGTGGGAGAATGTCTCGGAATATATCCCTCCTTTTAGTCCGACACGAATGAGAGTAAATGCTCCCTGTATTCCTGCTGAATGAGAGTAAGCTCCACCTATCCGAGAGTATTCCTCCTATGAACGAGAGTAATTCCATCTGCCCTGATATTGTCCAGCAATTTCTCCCCTTCTCGTAGATATTTTGGCCAATAGAAAAAGACCGCCACCGATTCGACTCGGTGACGGCCTTGCTGTTGCCTAGCGACGTCCTACTCTCACAGGGGGAGACCCCCAACTACCATCGGCGCTG
>NZ_JBXEOV010000021.1:0-40372 GCF_056856695.1 Psychrobacillus sp. Z16_25
AATGCGGGATAAAGTGAAACTTTGATTGGTGGGGGTTTTCTTTCATCCCCCACCAATCATTAGTTGAACCAATCGGGGCTTTTAGGGACAGTGGATCTCCCACTTAGCTGTCTCATTTCTTTTGCCATCTTGAAGTGGGAGTCATACTGTCCCTTAATGCGGGATAAATAATCTTACCAAGAATAACGAAGCTTTTAAAAAAAGTCGCCCCTAAGGACGACTTTTTTATTTTCCGAATGAAGATAAGAATTTCACTCTGTCTCCCATTGGTGGAATGTTATTATCTACCAAAGAGATTTCCAGTACAGCTGGTCCGTCTAGATACATCAGCTTGGAGATTGCTTCTTCCGTTAAATCATCCAGGCTTTCTACTCGGTAGCTCGGAATGTTCATCGCAGCGGCCATCGCTGCAATATTAATAGGCTCCTGTTCAAAGGTAGCGTGCACTCGTTTGTATTGTAGAGAATGTCCATGGTACACCATACCTAAGCGTGCGTTATTCATAACGACAAAAAGGATTGGGAGCTTGTACTCTTTTGCTGTCAATATTTCCATTCCATGCATAAAGAAACAGCCATCACCCGTAATTGCTACGGTAGGTCGCGCCGGTTCAGCAAGCTTGGAGCCAATAGCCGTTGATAATCCACTTCCCATCGCACCAAAATGAACATTGATATCAAAAGTAGCATAGTCTAGTACCTTCATGTTATGAATAACATAAGCCATGAACTCCCCAATATCAATTGTATATCTTGTAGATTTAGGAAGGTAGGACTGAAGCTGGAGTAACACATTTTTCGTATTGTAATCCCTGGTGATCAGTTCATCTATAGATGGCGCTGTTCTTTCCATGCTATTCTTCGAATATCCTAATGCTTCCAGCTCTTCTATTAACATAGAAAGACCTTCACCAATATCTCCTAAAACCGGCAGATCGATTGAATATTTTCTATTGAATACCGTTTCATCGAAATCCATTTGAACAGTAAAACGATTCTTTGTAAGATTGTCATTATAGTTATTGGTAGCTGTTTCTCCTAAGCTTGACCCGACCACCACTAATGCCTTACCATCTCCGGCATTAATGAGACTAGTAGCCTCTTCTGTTCCAGCAAATCCAAATACCCCTTTTACTAACGGATGATCTTCATTAAAGTATCCTTTTGCAACAGGAGTCGTCACAATTGGCCAATTAAGCATTTCTGCTACTGTTAGTAAAGATTCGACCGAATTTCTTACACCTTGTCCAGCAAATAGATAGCCACTCTTTCTTTCATTTAGCTCCTTAGCTACTTGACGAATCATTGCTCTTTCAGGCATAATTTCATGTTTTTCAAGTTTAACAGGAATTTCATCCCCACCCCATGGTCCTTGCTGAACATCAATTGGCATTCCAATGTGGACTGGGCCCGGGACTCCTGAAACCGCAATTTTGGTCGCCTTTACAATTTCCTTTAATAAATCCTTGGAGTCTCTAACTGTCACGCTATATTTTGTAACAGAATGAAAAATTGGATCAGCATCTAATTCCTGCGAAGCATTTAATCCTTCCGTACTCACTGGGACAGCTCCTGTTAAAAATAGGACTGGTAAGTGCTCACGCATTGCATTAGCTGCACCTGTTACAAGGTTTGTGCCTCCAGGTCCACTACTTCCAATACAAACACTTAATCTATTCCCATATTTAGCGTAAGCGGCTGCCATATAGGAAGCTGCTCCTTCATGCTTTGTAACGATTGGTGTAATCTCCGGCATATCGTATAGTTCATTAAAGAAGGCATTTACGGACCCTGCTGGAATGCCAAATACATGCTCTACTCCGATGTTTTTCAAATACTCTAATACAGATCGAACTGCTTTCATAATAAAAACCCCCTAGTTTTTTAAAGCAGATACTTCTCTCTAATCTGATCAGCTGGTAATGGCTTACTAAAATAGTAACCTTGCATCATATAACAATCTTTTGATAAAAGAAATTCTAATTGCTCTTTTGTTTCAACGCCCTCTGCAATGACATTCAACTTCAAATTCTGAGCAAGTGTAATGATAGTATTTGTAATGGCAGAGTTACTATCGTCTTCCGTACGAAGATCTTGCACAAATGACTTATCAATTTTTAGCGCATCTATCGGAAAGTTCTTAAGATAACCTAAGGAAGAATAGCCTGTTCCGAAATCGTCGATGGCAATCTTCACTCCCAGATCCTTTAAATGTTCCATTTTTTCTATCGTTACATCTGTATTTTTGATGATTTGATTTTCTGTTAGCTCTAAATGTAAGAATTCAGGAGCAAGATCGACCTCCTCTAGCACCTTTTTCACCATGTTTACCAAGCCTTTTTCTTCGAATTGACGGCTGGACAGGTTAACAGACACACTTAGCTTTTTATGCCCTGCATTATGCCATTCTTTTACTTGCTTACATGCATTCAGCAACACCCATTCTCCAATAGGGACAATTAACCCGGTATCCTCTGCAAGCGGTATAAAATCTGCAGGTGAAATGATTCCATCTGTCGAATGGTTCCAACGTAGCAAGGCTTCTGCCCCAAACATAACTTTTCTATTATAATCCATTTGCGGCTGGTAATAAATCTCTAACTCGTTATTATCTAGTGCTTTATATAGTGCGTTTTCCAGTTTGATACTATCTAGCGTTCGATCCACCATTTCACTTTGGAAGAAATGATGAGATGTCCCGGATTTCTCTTTCGCTTTATACATAGCAGCATCCGCATTTTTTATAAGCTCTTCCCCGGTTTCTCCATCCTTCGGAAACATGCTGATTCCAATGCTTGTCTTCACGAATACATCCGTTCCCATTAAGGAAAAAGGCTGCGAGAAAATATCGGATATTTCCTCTACTACATGTGACACGTCATTCGCACTAGTTACTTCAGGAAGGATGATTGTAAATTCATCGCCTCCTTGTCTGGAAACAATAGAATCTCTTGGAATGACAACTTGGAGTCTTTTAGATACATCTCTCAAAAGCAGGTCTCCATAGCTATGCCCCATACTATCATTTATTAGCTTAAATCTATCTAAATCCAGGTAGAGGACTGCCACCTGCTTATCCTCTTTTTTTGCTTTCGCAATTTCTTTATTTAATCTTTCCTGAAGCATGATTCGGTTTGGTAAATCAGTCAAACTATCAAAATACGCAAGGTATTTAATCTCTTCTTCCAATTTCTTTCTTTCCGTTATATCTTTGAAGGTCACTACCTTTCCTAGGGTAGTTTCTCCTTCTTTTATTAAAGAGACTACATACTCTACAGGAAAGTACGTATCATCCTTTCGACAAAATTCGCTGTGATTTTCCATGTTTAAATCTAGGTGCTGGGGAGTACAGAATATTTCATTGTAATCTTTCCCAAAGAGTTCATTTTTCTCATAGCCAAGCATAGACTCTGCTGCTGGATTACAAAAAGTAATTTTCCCTTCCAGATTTAATCCAAAGATTCCTTCCCCAGCCGAATTTAGAATCAGCTCTTTTTCCCTACTAAGATGTTGCAGCTCTGAAATCACCTTTTCTAATTCCTTGTTTTTCTCTAGCACCTCAGAGGTTCTTTCTTCAATAATTATTTCTTGTTTTTCCATATACAACAGGTTCGAAAAAGATGAAGCAGTTGCGTCTACAATGGACTGAGCTAAGAGTACATCAGACTCTGAATAACTCATCGTATTATCCTCTAGGTTAACTACAGCAATTGCTCCTAGCACCTCGCCCATTGACACTAATGGGAGCATAAACATCCCTTTAATGCCAAACGTTTTACACGCCTCGTGATTCGGCCGATCATCTGTAAACACATTCGGAATAAGTAAAGGCTTTTTCGATCGGATAACTTCCTGGAACACTAAGTCATTTTGATCAATATTGTGCGAATGATGTGTCCGTATCCAATCTTCCTCTGTCCAATCACTTTTTGCACTTAGACTTGCGGGCTTAATTTTTTTCTCAGCAATAGGATCTAATAAATGAACACCGACATTATCATTTCCCAACACCTTAGCTACGTAGAAAAAGCAACGATCTAATATCCCTTGCATCGAGGAGCACATAGAAAGCTCTCTAGTTAGATCCAAAAGCAACTGCTTTTCAGCTAAGAGAGCCTCTTTTTTCTTTAAATTCGTAGCGTTTTGAATAGCAACCCCTGCCATGTTGACATACGCCTCAACAGTTTGAATCTCTTCTTCTGTTAAATCCATTGGAATTCCATAGTCAAATAGAAAAGCAAGCCCAAATAATTCTCCTTCAAAAGAAATAGGAAGTGCTAACAACGATTTAATTTTAAAACCTTCAACAGCCCGAGGATCCGGTCTAGAATCCTTTGATGTATCAGGAATATAGATTGTTTTTTGCGTTTCAATAACCTCTTTCGCAAGCAAATCATATTCCGTCTCAATTAGGTGCATATCCAATGTCATTCCATTGATAAGCTCCGGCTTCCCTACGAACCCACGAAACCCATCCTCCTGTGGCAAGTAGATTCCTACAGAATCACATTGTACGATTTCTTCTGAAATTGCTTTTACAACTTGCTCTAGCACTTCCCTCAAATCTAACTTCGTATTAATCAACTTTGTAATATGTGCAAGACGAGAGTATCTCGTTTGTTCTTTCACTTTAGGTACCTCCAATATTCGTGCATTTTCGTTATAGTTCGACTTATTAGTATTTTCTATAATCATACCATTTTTCTTTCCGTTTTTACCCATCATTTTAATAAAAACACCACTATTATGAACAATAACCATTTATAAGTCCTTCTTTTTTCTGATAGTGAACTAGTGATTACTAATGAAAGATACAGGTGCTGCAACGAAGATAGGAAGAAACCACTTTGCAAACTTATATAAGGGAAAATTGTGTGTGTTGTGAGAAAGGAAGTTGATGACGAACGAAGGTCAAGGTAAGCATCTGATGTCTAGTTCAACTTTTTATTTTACGAGGTGATCGAAAAGATTATTTTACTAATATCAGACAAGTTAAAGCCATAAAAAAAAGAGTACGCGAGTTTTATCTCACGTACTCCATTTCTAATTTTATACACTTATTATAAGAACATCCCTGCAATTGATGCGCTCAATAAGGAAGCAAGAGCACCAGCTAATACTGCTTTCAATCCTAGGCGTGCAATATCTGCACGACGGCTTGGCGCAAGAGAACCAAGACCTCCTAGTAGAATTGCCATAGAGCTTAGGTTCGCAAATCCACACAAAGCAAAGCTTACAACGATTACTGTTTTTGGATCCAAAACTGCAATTTCAGGTGCGAAAGACATATAAGCAACGAATTCATTTAACACAAGTTTTTGTCCGATAAATGAACCCGCATCAATAGCCTCAGCCCAAGGTACCCCTATCGCAAAGGCAAGTGGGGAGAAGATATATCCAAGAACTTGTTGAATCGTTAGCCCTTCAAGACCAAATAATCCTCCTATGAAGCCAAGTAAACCGTTTAGCATTGCTATTAATGCGATAAATGCAAGTAGCATTGCCCCTACATTTACTGCGAGCCTTAAACCATCACTCGCACCACGAGCAGCTGCGTCCACCACGTTCACAGCAGCTGTATCTTTTTCTAGCATGAAGTTTTCTTCATTCACTTTCTCTGTTTCAGGCATGATTAACTTTGCCATAACTAAACCTGCAGGTGCAGCCATAAAGCTTGCAGCTAATAAATACTCCATCGGCACCCCAAGTACTGCATAGCCAACTAAAACGGAACCTGAAACAGATGCCAATCCACCAGTCATGACTGCAAATAACTCTGATTTCGTCATTCCAGCAATGAATGGACGAACAACTAATGGAGCCTCTGTTTGTCCCACAAAGATATTCGCCGCTGCAGAAATAGATTCTGCTTTACTTGTCCCAAGAAGCTTGGAAAGACCCCCACCAATAAATCGAATCATAGCTTGCATAATACCTAAGTAGTAGAGGACAGAAATTAAAGCGGAGAAGAAGATAATAATCGTTAACACAGAAATAGCAAAGACCGTTCCATGGGCTTCTGTATCGGCTAATGAACCAAATAAAAAGGATATCCCCTCGTTCGCATAACTAATAAGATTCGTCATGAAATCGGAAAGTTTTTGAAGAAGCCATCTACCCGCATCCCATTTTAACACCATAAATGCAAATAATAATTGGATAGCTAATCCACCCAATATAGTGCGAAGATTCAAAGACTTCTTGTCACTAGAAAATAAGAAAGCAATTCCTAAAACGACTAGGATACCACCTATTCCCCATAATATGTTCATTATTACACCTCTTTTTATTTCACCCCAGAATTGTATCGTAAATAAGCTCCCATTTAGTTCCCCTAAATCCCATTCATGAACTGAGCCACGTACATTTTATCATAGAATTTTCGCCCCAAAAGTTTAAAAAAAATTCGATTACTTACGAACAATAAATAATCAAATTTAGATAATATTTCATTATTTATAGGGATTATACTAGCGGACGGGTAGTACTTCGCTGCTAATACAGAAGTGTCAAATCAAACAAATAAAAGCGAGCACGTGAACGACTATCTTCACGTACTCGCTATTTCATTCATAAGCTTATCTCTTGTTTAAATTATAAAAACATACCTGCAATAGCAGCGCTCAATAAGGAAGCAAGAGCACCAGCTAAAACGGCTTTCAATCCTAAGCGAGCAATATCCGCACGGCGGCTTGGTGCTAGAGAACCAAGACCTCCTAGCAGAATCGCCATAGAGCTTAGGTTCGCAAATCCACACAAAGCAAAGCTCACAACGATGACTGTTTTAGGATCTAAGACTGCAATTTCAGGTGCGAAAGACATGTAAGCCACGAATTCATTCAATACAAGCTTTTGACCAATAAATGAACCTGCATCTATTGCCTCTGCCCAGGGCACCCCTATCGCAAAGGCAAGTGGGGAGAAGATATATCCAAGAACTTGTTGAATCGTTAGCCCTTCAAGACCAACCAATCCTCCTATAAAGCCTAGTAAACCGTTAAGCAAAGCAATCAGTGCGATAAATGCAAGTAGCATTGCCCCTACATTTACTGCGAGCCTTAAACCATCACTCGCACCACGAGCAGCAGCGTCCACTACGTTCACAGCAGCTGTATCTTTTTCTAACGTGAAGTTTTCATCATTAATTTTCTCTGTTTCAGGTATGATAATCTTCGCCATAATTAACCCTGCGGGCGCAGCCATAAAGCTTGCTGCTAATAAGTACTCCATTGGTACTCCTAATAATGAGTAGCCAACTAAAACGGAACCTGAAACAGACGCTAATCCACCAGTCATTACTGCAAATAACTCTGATTTCGTCATTCCTGCAATGAACGGACGAACAACCAAAGGAGCCTCTGTTTGTCCGACAAAGATATTCGCCGCAGCAGAAATAGATTCTGCTTTACTTGTCCCAAGAAGCTTAGAAAGACCCCCACCTATAAATCGAATCACGATTTGCATAATACCTAAGTAGTAAAGGACAGAAATTAAAGCGGAGAAGAAGATAATGATTGTTAACACAGAAATAGCAAAGACTGTTCCATGGATTTCTGTATCGGCTAATGAACCGAACAAAAAGGATATTCCCTCGTTCGCATATCCGATAAGATTGTTCATCAAATCAGAAAGCTTCTGAAGAGCCCATCTTCCCGCATCCCATTTTAATACCATAAAAGCGAATAATAATTGAATAGCCAATCCACCTAATATCGTACGTAAATTTAAAGACTTCTTCGCATTAGAAAATATGAAAGCGATTCCTAAAACGACTAGGATACCACCTATTCCCCATAATATGTTCATTGTTACACCTTCTTTTTGATTTGTGGCACCCCAGAATAATATCGTAAATAAACTCCCGTTTAGCATTCCCCTAAATCCACAAATAAAACAGATTAATTTGTGCATTGAACATTGTACATTCTACCATAGAATTTTTTTCTTAAGAACATAAAGAAAATTCGATTACTTATGACAATAAGTAATCGAATTTCAAAACGATATCAATATTTTTAAGCATTTTTGTTAAACATAAAAAGTAGGTCAACTTATTGAACCGTCACTCCACCTCTAATAGAAACTTGCTCACCTAAAAATATTATATTTAAAAAGATAATCATACGTAATGTCGATAAATAAATATTCATTATCCTCTAAAGGAATGGAAAAAGTACGAGTCATTTCACCTGTGTCAATATCGCTGTAGACATCAGAGAAAATGCCTCTTTGATCATTTTTCATTTTAATAATATTTTTTAAGAAATATGGACGCCAGCTCCAATTTTTATTTACCGCTTCAGTTTGAACATTCCATTCTCCATTTACCCTCATAATATTTGGTGATGTCTGAAAGCCTTCCTCATCACAAATATAAATACGGAAGGTACAATAATCCAATCTTCTTGCAAGCTCCAGCAAAAGCTGGGGAGCTTGACTTGTCGGTGCGGCCTGCTGAACCTCTTGCTCCAGCTCCCCTTCCAAACGTTTTAGTGTATTATAATTTTCTTCCAATAATCGCTTTTCTGTTGCGATAAACTGGCGACACTTATCCTTAAAGCTATTTTTTAATTGGTCACGAGGTATTAAATTAGTAGCCGCGTCAGCAAGATACTTCCCTTGATAATATCTTCCACTGTTTTTCCAAGCGAATTGAAGCTGATGCACTGTATCAATGCCCTCAAATAGCATATTTGCACCTATTTTTCTTGCAAGAGCGCCTAAAGAAGTAAAGAGGTCATTTTGAGCCCCCCAGGATTCGTAGCTAAGCTGCTCAATATTCACCTTAAGAATATTTGGCGACAACTTCTTAATATAATCTAAATGGCTTTCTGAACCTACTTGGTTTATAGCAATCTTTACTCCATAAGTTTTGTAATATCGCAGAATATTATTGAGCTGGTTAAAATCCCCTTTAAAATTATGTTCAGAAATAACAATAACAATTCTGGATAGCTCATCTTCAGGTATATACTGTTTAATAATGTCAAAGTAGCTCTCTCCATAATCTAACACTAAGAGATTAGCATTACATGGTAGGAAGATATCAAAGGTATTCGGCTCTGTTTTCAACTGAGAGAGGGCTGTATGTAAAATTTTGTGTTGTACCTCTACTCGATACTCTTCTGGTATATCTTCATCGTATGGAAAAGTATTTAAAGCAACCCAGTCCCCATTATTCATCAACTTCCCGGAGATTTCATATGCGACTACGACATGCTCATCTGCACTAAATATTGGTTGGTAAAATGCCGTTAAGCTATTTATATTAGTAAGGACTTCTATTGCATCCATTGAAAAACCTCCTCTTTAGAATTATCTGAAAAATGAAACCTTATCATTCTATCATAAGTTTTTCATTCCTTTTGTGCAAATCACATAATTGTATTTTTAATTGTTCGAATGAATTATTATACACTATTATCCTATAAGTTAGAATTGAAATTTAACTGTCACGGCTGCTTTCAAGATGGATTGACCCGGCTCGATCGGTGTACCCTCACTACTTTTTAACGCAGCAACTTCAAACGGTCTAATGGGAGATGGTCCCGCTGATTCTATGATCTCAATAGGCTGAGGCTGAACTGAAAGCTGCATCGCTTTTCCTATAGAATTTGCTTTAGAAAATGCATCGAACACAGCCATATTTAATGCTTTCTGATAGGCAACCGATGAACGGTCGACTAGAGGTTGTAGGGATGACACTTGATTCGCTCCGTTTTTTATAGCAGTATCAATTACACTGCCCACCTGTTGAAGATCTGTAATTCTTATGGTTAATCCATTTGTAATGTCATACCCTCTAAATATCTGTCTCCCATCTATATAGTCATAGCGCGGAAAAATCGTATAGGTAGAAGTTTGTATGTTCTCTCTTGGAACACCTATAGCTAAAAGGGAATCAATTACCTGACTCGCTTTTTTGGCATTTTCTTCTTGAGCCTTCGTCACTTCTACATCGGTCGTTGTAATTTCGAGACGAACCTCCCATTGACTAGGAGCTGTCATTTCAATCCCTTCACCGAAAACCGTAATAGTACGTGGGGAAGTATAAAAGTACATAGCCATCCATCCTTTCTCCTTCTCTTCCTATCTTATGCAAAAGGAAGAAGGCAAATGTTATCACATCTCATTCTAGAAATGATAAAGTGATTATAATGATTACTTGAACCGTTTTTGGGAGGATTGATTGCAATGAAGAAACAATATTACGTAAACGGAGAATGGAAAACATCAGAAAGCTATCGTCAGCTTACTAGTCCCCATACAAATGAAATAATTGCAGAAATACCACAAGCAACACGTGAAGAGGTTGAACAAGCAATAGAAATTGCCTATGACACAAGACAACAAATGGCTGCACTTACGTCACTTGAACGCGCTGAGATTCTCGAACATCTGGTGCGTCTCTTTAAAGAAAATCGTCAAAAGGCCGCTGAGTTAATTTCCTTGGAATCAGCCAAACCAATAAAATATGCACTTGGAGAAATTGACCGTACCATCGAAACCTACAAGTTTGCAGCCGAAGAAGCAAAGAGATTAACTGGTGAAATGGTTCCGATGGATGCAGCTAAAAATGGGGCTGGCCGTTTCGGTTATACTATTGAACAGCCAATCGGGGTCATTGCAGCTATTACCCCATTCAACTTCCCTCAAAATTTAGTAGCACATAAGGTGGGACCGGCGATTGCAGCAGGTAATCCAGTTGTTTTAAAGCCAGCATCTCAAACACCTCTATCCGCTCTATTTTTAGCAGAGCTCATCGACCAAACCGCCTTACCAAAAGGAGCCTTTAATGTGGTAACTGGAAGTGGAGGAACAGTTGGAAATACTTTAGTTGAAAGCACTAAAGTCAAAATGGTTACCTTTACTGGAAGCGCCGCAGTTGGAAAGGAAATTAAAAATAGAGCAGGGCTAAAAAGAGTGTCCTTAGAGCTAGGATCCAATGCAGGCTTAATCATCGACAAAAATGTAGACCTATCGAAAATAGTGCCAAAATGCGTAATGGGAGCATTCTCGAATCAAGGACAGCTATGCATCTCTCTTCAACGTACGTATGTGATGGAGGAAGTTTACGAAGAGTTTATTGATCAATTTACAAAATTGACGAAACAGCTAGTTGTAGGAGACCCATTAGAGGAAGCAACCGATGTAGCGGCGATGATCAGTTCAACAGAAAAGGAGCGTGCACTTAGCTGGGTACAAGAAGCAGTCGAGCATGGGGCGGAGGTCATTACTGGGGGCATTGAGGAGAATGGTGTATTTATGCCTACAATCCTTACGAATGTTGCAGCCATCTCGAAGGTTTCTTGCCAGGAGGTGTTCGCGCCAATTGTCGGGGTAAACCGTATTTCTTCTATCCAGGAAGGCATTGATGCCATTAACGATTCAAACTATGGGCTTCAGGCAGGTATATTTACAAATGATATTCAAACAGCGTTCCATGCCTCAAAAGAATTAGAGGTAGGCGGCGTGATTATCAACGACATTCCAACCTATCGAGTAGATCAAATGCCTTATGGCGGTGTAAAAGAGAGCGGAATAGGAAAAGAAGGAGTTAAATATGCTATTCAAGAAATGACGGAAACGAAGCTAATTGTTTGGAACCAGTTGTAAATTAGGAAATGCTGAGAGAAATCAAAAGAGAAGCAGTTATGATTCTGTATTACAATCATAACTGCTTTCTTTTTTTGAACCTTTGGTTCTACGCATCGTCGGACGCTTGGAGTGGAGGCCAACAGGATGTTGGTCAGGAAAATGTTGTCACACGACGTGACGTTCTTAGTTTTCCCTCCCCCGTAAGCCAGCACCCATCGCTAACGCGCATGGCTGTGCTGGCTTACCTACCACCCTGCTCCCGCAGGAGTCGCCGACGCTGCTCCGAACCAGTAGTGTCTACTACTAAAATTAAATTTTGATTTATAAATCTCAAAAAGGTCATCAAGAAAGAAATAGGTTTTGTCCCAATCTTTTTTATCCTTCTGTAGCCATTCTTTTACAAAGATAGAGGTACCTTCAACTGCCCCTATTCTGTTTTAAAAATTCTGCTAGGATACTTGTGTAGATCTCAGGCTGTTCTACATGTGCCAAGTGCCCTGCGTAAGGTACGATTGCCCCGTGAACAAATGAGTTGCTTAGTGGGTAGCTTAAAGCACCAGATGCCTCTACTTTATTTTTTTCTCCAACTAGGAATAAAACCGGAAAAGTAAAGGATTTAATCGCATTCATCTCCTCAAATGGATACCAATTCTCTTCCATCCCTAATAGTAAAAATTGTGTCCAGTCCGATTCATGGAGCGATTGAAAGTAACCTCTAGCTTCCTCACTATTTAATAAGTTATTCCATGTCGACACATCGGCTTCATGCTGCTCCTCCCAATCTTCAGGTTTATAAGGAAGAACCCCTGATAATGTCAACGTTCTTACATGCTCCGGGAACGACCTCCCAAACATAACTGCCACTATTCCACCAAGCGAGCACCCTACTATGTGAACCTTCCCCCATTGATAGTGCTCGATGGTTTCCTTTAAATCTCTCGCGCAGTCCTCAAAGAAGTTAGTGTAGTCCTCTGTAAACGACTTCCCATGCCCTCTCAAATCTGGCGTAATCACCTGAAAACTATCTTCAAAAAACTCTCTCTGATAAACAAAATCTGACTCTCCCACCTCTAAACCCGTATGTAGAAAAATTAGAGGCTCCCCTGAACCTTTTATGGTAGTATGCAACAACATTTTTATTCCCCCTTTCCAAGAACATACCATTACTTCCAGTGATTTACCATAATTAGTTTGACTAAATATAAGGAGGGGAAATGGATGGTTAAAGGAGGCGAAAACATATGCCATGGACTAAAAACGACTATCCAGACTCTATGAAAAATTTAGAGACACATGTTAGAGAAAAGGCTATAGAGATTGCAAATGCATTGTTACGTGATGGTTATGAAGAAGGAAGAGCTATTGCTATTGCAACATCTCAGGCAAGAAAAGCAATTAATGGCGATGAAAATAACAGAAGACAATATGAGGTACGAGCTCGCGAGGATGAATGGGTACTTGTAAAGAAGGATGGAGATAGAGCCATCTTCAAGGAAGATACAAAAGAAAAGCTATTAGAGAAAGCAAAGCCTTACGTAAATGACCATGACGGGATACTGGATATATACCAAGCTGATGGAGATCTAGAAACCCGACTATATGATTAATGCTTTAAAAGTGTTTCTTATAGAAATAGAGAAGCGCTTTTCTAATGATAGTCACCACCACACCACTTGACTTGTTGTATACAGGTGTATACATTAAGAAGAATACTACTGTATATGCAGAGGGAAGTGGAATAAATGAGAACTGATTCTTCTAGAGGACACTGTAAAGAAGGAAAAGAAAAGAGAGGGGCAAAAACCTTTCGTAGAGGTCGAGCGATAGCCTTTTTGGAGAGATTAAATACTAGAAAAGAGACCTTAAAAAAACAATTAGAAACTCCTGAGCTTCAAACAATTCATCCACACTTGGTTGGTGAGCTTAAGGCAATCGAAATGGTGATTGATGAATTTATTCAATTGTTCGAGCTTCATGAAGTAGAGGAAAATCAAAAAGAAGACGTGGAATAACATATCTAACCAACCAAATAAATAGAGGAGACCCCGAATTAACCGAGGCTCCTCTTTCTATTTTCATTTTCTTCAATTTTTACGCTGACTATGGCTCAAGAAAAGAAGGACTTAACTTCATTCTGATAATCATAGAAAAAATCAGGAATCTCTTCTTTTGGAAGATTTTCAATCCCACTGTTCGCTACACCGGAGAAATACCAACCTTGTTCTGTTCTTCCACGCTTGAAAGCTAAAAATACATCTTCTCCTTTACATTCATATATACGCTTTAGCTCTAACAAATTAGCGTATTTATCTGCTACCACAAGAGCTTTTTGATGTAATGTACCTGTCTTTAGCTGATCAATAGTATGTCGCTTACGCTCTTCCCATGTATTTTCTTTTTCCTCGGTATTATATGCCACCAATTCTTTTACTTCCGTGCCAAATTCGCGTTCAATGTCTTCCATTGTAACGTCTGTATCCTCCACTGTATCATGCAAATATCCTGCAACTACAACTGCGGCTGGCATTCCTGCATCTTCTAGGATTTTGGCTACATGGAAAGGGTGTCCAATATAAGGGGCACCTGTTGTTTTTCGGACTTGGTTCTTATGAGCCTCTTTTGCAAAACTCCTTGCTTTTTCAATCATTGTATCCATAATAATTCATCCTCTCTTGCCTAAGTGTTACTAAGAGCATTCGTTCTACATAAGCTGAAGATTTCTTTAGAAAACATACATATCATTTATTTATTAGTATAATATTTTTTTCATATCTACATCATCTATTGAGGAAGAATATGCTTCCCCATCTTAAAGAGAATTTTACTATGAAGCAATTAAAAACTAGAATGTTTCCATCTATCTGGGTCAATCATATGAGCAGTTAGAGCTTACAGACCCTAGAGCTGTTATCGTAACAGACGATGTGTTAGCAAGAGGTTGTGCTACAAATACATTCGTCAGCCATAAAACACTATACAAAAAGTATGAAGCAGTTTAATGAATTTGTAGCAGACCATCCAAGGCTCGAGTCTATTCTTATTCATTCAGACGATGGAATGACAGTAGCTAGACTAAATCTCGACTCTCTGTCCACTGCATTATATTTATATATTTCTTTAAAGAAAAGAGAAGACATTGAGTTAACAAGGTCTCCTCTTTACATTTTTAGCCGTTTCTCTACAATTGCAGCCAAAGCTTTTACCGTATCAAAGGAATCCCCTGGGAATTCTGCTCGAACAAATTCCGCCTTTAGCTCCTCCGCCACTGCTTGACTATCTGCTCCTATTTCATAATAAGATTCAATGTCCGCTACCAACGTCAAAAGCTCACAAGTAACAAATCCCTTTGCCCCTATAGACGCAAGCCTTTTCATTTCATCCTTTACATCAGGCAATAGCCATTCACCTGTTTGGCCTGCACTTCTATAGACAGTCCTCCAATTAGGGATGTTTGCTTGCTCTGAAATAGCTTTAGCCATCTCTTGAAACTGCTTTACGTATACATCATTCCCTTTAGATGTTATCCGGTGACTATGGGCCGTGTATAGCACATAGGAATCTGAGCGTATATGCGTCGGTATCCATCTATACGCTCGCCTTACTCTGTCGGAATAAACAGAAATTAGTTCAGGCGAGACATGCCAATTATCAATATGAATCAGCTCAATTCCACGAGCATTTTCTAGGCACTTTTCTACCTCTCGTTGAAACGCTCCAGTTACACTAGGTGTGTACAAGGAATATATGGTCATGGTAGCGATTGTTGTAACCCCATCCGAAAGCATTTGCTGAAGGGCATCGCTAGCAAATGGAGGTGTGTGCTTATAAGCATTGTAAACCTTTATTCCTTTTGGAAAACGTTCAGACAAAATGCTTTCTAGTCCTTCTGCAATTCTTACTGTTTGGGCGCCCAAAGGATCAACTGTTCCTAGCTCCCGAAATTTCCTTCCTACATCGGCTAATGCCACATCAGGTACAGATTCCCCGCTAAACAAGTGCTGAAAATATCCCGGTAGCTCATCGGTTGATTTAGGAGCACCGTATGCATATAACAATAAACCGATCATAGACGAAGCAATCCTTCCTTTTACTTTCTCTTTCTGGCTTGAAAGTCCTTTTCTATTTCCCTTTTCCAGGTTTTATTCAGTCTATGACCACGACGATAATTGGTAACGGCTTGACTTACTGCCTCGTAATTTAGTGTAGTACCTCTCTCATCGGCATGATAATTAACTGCAAAATCCTTATCTATCCCAAATTTCTCAGCAGTAGCTAATGCATCTATATTGGCACCTAAGAAGATAAACTCCCAATTGTATTTTTCTTTTTGGTGATTGATCATTTTTTTAATTTGTTCCGCTTTATATTCGCAGCTTGCATTTTCCATTCCGTCTGTTGTGATAACAAATAATACTTTCTCCGCTCGCTCCTTCTCGCTAACTCTCTTTTGCACGTTTCCGATTTTTTGAATAGTTGCTCCAATAGCATCTAGTAGTGCCGTCATTCCGCCTACTTGGTAGTCTTCCTCTGTAAGTGGTGACACTCCTTTAATAGAAAGTCGGTCATGGAGTAGCTCGTATTTATCGCTAAATAGCACGGTCGTGACAATAGCATCTCCTTCCTCTTTTTTCTGTTTCCTTAACATGGCATTGAACCCCCCGATTGTATCTGCCTCCAGCCCCGACATGGAACCACTCTTGTCAAGAATAAACACCAATTCAGTTAAGTTCTTTTTCATATCAATTCCTCCTCTTCGTTTGTAAATAGATGATATCAATTCTTTTTTCCCAGTAGGTCGCTTCGGAGGAGACAAATTTGATTGAAAATATAGACTTTTAGTAATTGAGTTTAATTTATTGAAATTAAATTTATCATAATATAATATATTCCTATAAGTTTAGTATGAATTTAAAAAGGCGGGATTTATTTGTTATATATGATTATTACCGGTTTAATTTGTGGCGCCTTACTAGGCTTTGTTATGCAACGTGGACGCTTCTGTCTTACAGGCGGATTTCGTGATATGTATTTAGCGAAGGATAATCGTATGTTTTATGCGTTATTAATCGCGATTGCAGTACAAAGTGTTGGTGTGTTCACCCTTATGGAGCTAGGAATTTTTGAATATAATGCAGGCACGCTTCCGTTGCTTGCAGTCATTGTCGGATCTTTCATTTTTGGTATTGGTATTATTTTAGCTGGTGGCTGCGCAACAGGAACATGGTACCGAGCAGGAGAAGGCTTGATAGGAAGCTGGATCGCTCTTGCAGGATATATGCTGATGGCAACAATCATGAAGTCTGGAGTGCTTGCACCTCTTAACGCACAAATTCAGTCATCACAGCTGCCAACTAACTCTATCCCAGAAACATTTGGTCTAAATGTATGGATTTTTGTTGCCATCCTGTTAGCAGTAGTTGCGTGGATTGTGTATAAAGAAGTGACGAAGCCAAAGGTATTTATTCCTTCTTTAAAACCGAAGAGAACCGGACTAGCACATATCTTGTTTGAGAAACGCTGGCACCCATTCGTAACTGCTCTATTAATCGGAGCAATCGCAGTTCTTGCTTGGCCACTTAGTGCGGCAACTGGCCGTGTGTTTGGATTAGGAGTTACTACTCCGTCGGCAAATATCCTTCAGTATTTAACTACTGGAGATTCAGCAGTTCTAAACTGGGGCGTCTTCTTAGTTCTTGGTATTTTCTTCGGATCATTTTTTGCAGCAAAAGCAAGTAGAGAGTTTCGTTTTAGAATGCCTGATGTGAAAACGGGTATTAATAGTTTCATAGGCGGTAATTTAATGGGATTCGGGGCTAGTCTTGCGGGAGGCTGTTCGATTGGGAACGGTCTAGTAATGACTGCTATGATGACATGGCAAGGTTGGATTTCTCTAACGTTTATGCTTTTAGGAACATGGACTGCTGTTTACTTTGTATTTGTCCGTGGTCGCAAGAAAAACAAAGCAACAGCTACCAAAACAGCTGTGAAACCAGCATAATTTAAAGGAGTGTATTTGAATGAAACAAGTATTAGAAGTAATGGGAATGGTATGTCCTTTCCCTTTAGTAGAAGCAAAAGAAGCAATGACGGAGCTATCCTCTGGAGATGAGCTAGTAATCGAGTTTGATTGTACACAAGCTACGGAATCTATCCCACGCTGGGCAGCTGAAGAAGGTCATACAATCACTAACTACGAACAATTAGATGATGCAGCTTGGACCATCACTGTTCAAAAGAAATAACGAAAGTTGAAAGCCCCCGAAAAATTTTTCGGGGGCTTTTATAAGGAGAAAATTGTATAGAATTAGTTTTAGATCTTAGAAGTCACTGATTTCCGTTACAGGCGCTTCGCTTTCCACGGGCACGGCCTCAGCCTTCTCCCTCGCTATGCTCAGTCCGAGTGCGGGCCAACAGGATGTTGGTCACAAAGGCAATGTCACACGATGTGACGTTATTACCTTTGTTCCTTTGCGCGCTGTTCCCGTAGGAGTCTGCACGCCTTTCACTTCAATCAACTTGTTTATGCTACTGAAAAATGTTTCACTAAATCAAATAATTCTATCAGGGCTTACTCCAACTATTTTCTTCTTTGGAGCTTCTAATTTTTTATTATTGGACTTTAATAAAAATAAGCCGGTGATACCTGCTACCACAGTGACTGCTATCACAATTAGATAAATCCGCGGCTAGACTCTCTTCTAGCCAGTACATTCTTGTAAAGGATATTGCCAGTACAAAAATCCCAGAATGTACCCATGTAGTAATCTCATCCATTCCCCCTGTTGTGTTAAGTGTTAAGCCCCTAGTAAATCCTGTTCAAACGCGAATAACGCTTCGTTGATTTCAAATATGTCGTATTGTTCTTGTTCAATAAAATATCGAATGATTAAATCAAATGTATGGCTTTTAGACAGTGTATAGCCAGCACGCCCCAATAGGTCCTCTGTTTCTTCAATGGTTAATTCCAAAGCGATTGCAAAGGCTACAGCTGTCTTTTTCATCGGTGTATAGTCTATGTTATTTTTAATTTTAGAAAAAAGCCGGCGGTCGATATTGGCTTTCTTATAGGTACCTACATCGGTCATTCCCTTTTCATCTATCAGCCAAAGCAAGCGTCTAGAGAAAGATTCATCTTTTTTATGAATAAGTTGCTCCAGGTCTGTCTTTTTTTCAAAAGTAGTCTCCGACACCTGAAGCATTTCAATTTCCTTCGGCATCCTTCGTAACTTATGGCTTAAAGTTTGAACTGTATGTTCGTCAATGTAGGCACGAATGGAACTAAATAGTTTTTCACTTAACACGAAAGCACTTCGATCAAATACCACTAGATAGACAAGTAGGTCGTGCTTCATAAGGAAGGAACTTATGGTAGATATTGCAACTTGGAGAGCTTGATCCTTCGGGTAGCCATAAATTCCAGATGAAATGAGGGGGAATGCAATGGATTCATATCCCTCTGTAATAGCTAATTGTAAAGTATTCAGGTAACAATTCTCCAATTGTTGCTGCTCCTTGTTAGATCCACCTCTCCAGATAGGACCAACTGTATGGATAATGCGCTTTGCCGGAAGCTGGAACGCCTCCGTCATCACTGCACCACCGACTGGGCAACTCCCTATTTCATTACAAGCAGCTTGCAATTGCTCCGCTCCGGCAGCTTGAAAAATTGCACCACATACCCCTCCACCCATTTGGAGCTGTGAGTTTGCTGCATTCACAATGACATCCACATCCATCTTGGTTATATCGTTTCGGACAATCTCAAATGGCATAATCTTTCTCCCTTCTATGATAATGGTTCTTCACCATTTGTTGCGGTCAACTAACATAATTTCATTTTAGTGAATACTAGGAGGCTTGAAAAGTGTGTTACACTACAAAAAAAGGAGGAGAATGGATGCAAACTTTTAACTACGAAGCTTCTTGGGATAGAGCAATTTCCAAACATGATCGACAAGAATTAGAGGCAGTATTTTCTAGCTTGGACACCTTTCCCCCTTTCTCTGTTATTCGTCATGCCGTGAATTATAAAAAAGAGCTTTTAGTTACAGCTATCGTACATAACACAGCTGATCAACCTTTGCTATTTCAAGAACAGAGAATGACGTATTCAATAGATGGAAAACAAATAGCAGAAAATACCTTCAGTCTTTCTTCATTCGTTGTTCCCCCAAAGACAAGCATGCCATGGACCTTTATTTTTCCTGCTGGCAGCTGGCAGGGTAATGAAGCTAGGCTTGGCGAATTGTATTTTGGTTAAGTAAACACGAAAAAAGAGCCAACCTCTGATATTGGCTCTTTTTTCATGAATATTGGGAGTTATATTAAATAGTTTTACAACTAATTTAATAACAATGGAAATCCGTCGAATGAAGCCGAGGGAAATGACCACTTGGTTACCTATACGTATAATGACTGCTACAAGTTCTTATTTGCTAGTAGCATAGTCACTCAACGCCTCTTTTATAGGCATTAGGATGAGCGTATTTTTTTCTTTTTACGTTTCACCCTTTATATTTGTAACCTCTTTTACATAAAAAATCAAATAGTTTACTATCAATTAATATTTATCTGATTTCCTTTTAAATGGTTAAACAAAAGCCGTAGCACCAAAACATTCGTGTTACGGCCTCCCTTAATCTTAAGCTTGCTTTTGCAAGTATTCTAGCAACCCCATGGAGCATACCCGCATATCCAATTCGATAATTGGGTATACAGGATGGTTCGGAGCAACTTGATGGGCATCCAGTGCAGTACGAATCCGTTCATTTAATCGAGCAGCTAATACTTCATGAGATTCTCCATCCGCAAAAACCGATTTTGCTTCCTTCATAAACACATCTAACCAGTTAGAAACCATGATCAGCGCTTGCTCAACATTGGCTGTCATTCCATAATGACCAAAATAGATGTAATCGAGCTTCATCTCTTTCATCTGATTGATTGCTACAAGCATAGCCTCTGTATCAAATTGGTTTGGAGAGGTAGAAGGCAAATAAAAACCGATTCCTTCCTTTGCAAGCTGCTCATAGCGTACGCCTACTGTATCCCCAGTAAACATTCCATTGCTTACTGGATCATAAATACTAAAATGATGATTTGCGTGACCTGGTGTATGGAAAAATTTCAGCGTGCAGTTTTCGCCAATTGATAAGGTTTCGCCATCTTCTTTTACGAGTAGCCTGTCCTCTGGGATAGCCTCTATCGGTGCAAAAAGACCATCAAAGTCATCCCCATAAACAGCTTTTGCTCCTGCAATCAGACGTTCTGGATTTGCAAGGTGTCTAGCACCCTTTGGATGAACTACTACCTTCGCATTCGGACAATCCTGAATCAGTACTCCTGCTCCGCCCGCGTGATCTAAATGAATATGGGTGACAATAATATATTTCACTTGTCCTAAAGAAAAACCTAACTTAGACAACCCTTCCTTAATATGTGGAATTGAAGGACTAGGACCTGTTTCCACTAATGTTAGCTCTTCCTCATCAATCACATAGGTCCCCGTTCTCTCGAGCAGTCCCAAATCCATTCCATCAATTAAATAAATTCTCCCATCATTGTGTAATCTCATAGCTTCACCCCTTGTATAAGTTATGTATATCATAGCATGCCTCAAAATCAAACGAAGGGTTCAAGTCCTATTCTTTTCATTTTTTTCAAGTTTCCGTTAGGGTGTAAGGGGGTAGGATTTTTAGAGATAAAGGAGTGGTATTTATGACAAGTAACATTTTCCAACCATTTACATTCCCTTCTGGGGTCACATTAAAAAATCGAGTGATGATGGCTCCTATGACAACCTATTCTTCCGAGAAGAATGGAGATGTCTCTGAACAAGAGCTTATCTATTATGCGCGCCGAGCAAGAAGTGGTATCGGTGCAGTTATTACAGCATGTGTCTATGCAGAGCCACTTGGTGTGGGCTTCCAATATTCTATAGGTGCTGAAGACGATGCTCGAATCCCAAGCTTACGCAAGCTAGCCAGTGCTATAAAGGATAACGGAGCTAAAGCGATCTTACAGATTTTCCACGCTGGCAGAATGTCTAGCTCTTCAATATTACAAGGTGAGCAGCCTGTTTCTGCGAGCAATATTCCTGTTCCTAGAGAAAATGCAGAAACTCCGCGTGAAATGACTCTGGAGGAAATAGAAAAAACAATCGCATCCTTTAAAGAAGCAACACGTCGTGCGATAGAGGCCGGTTTCGATGGAGTAGAGATTCATGGTGCCAACACATATCTCATACAGCAATTCTTTTCCCCTCATTCAAATCGCCGAACAGATCAATGGGGTGGAACACTCGAAAAAAGAATGGCTTTTCCTTTAGCGCTTGTTGATGCGGTAAAAACTGCTGTAAAGCAACATACTTCTAATCCATTTATCGTCGGTTACCGTCTCTCTCCAGAGGAGCCTTTCGAGCCCGGTATTACTATGCAAGACACATTAGCACTTGTCCGTACACTTGCCGATAAAGGCTTAGACTATATCCATATTTCTGCTTCCGAGTTTATGGGTGGTTCTATTCGAGATAAAGAAGATACAAGCTCCCGTATTGCTTTAATTCAAGAAGAGGTAGGAGACAAGGTGCCGATTATTGGTGTTGGAGCATTACAAACCAAGGAACAAGTAGAAAAAGCTCTAAACATTACTCCACTTGTAAGTCTCGGCCATGCCCTTGTTCAAGATCCTGAGTGGATGCAAAAGATTGAACAAGGAAAAGAGGATACAATTTACCAAGCAGTATTCAAAAGTAAACGAGAAGAGCTCGATATCCCGGATCGTCTATGGGATGCAATTACGCAGAATCCCGGATGGTTTCGAGTAGAAGAATAAAAAACAAAGGGCGACGGTTCTCCGTATCGTCGGACGCTTGGAGCGAAGGCCAACAGGATGTTGGTCAGGAAAACGTTGTCACAGGATGTGACGCTTTTAGTTTTCCTTCCATAAAGTGAGCCACAGCCGAACGCTTACGCGTGCCGTTGCTATGTCTCACCTATCTCCCTTCTCCCGTTGGAGTCGCCGACGCTGCTACGAACCAACAGTGTCTCTTACTAACATGAAGTATTGATTAATAAACCAAAAATAGTATATTTCCCATCAACAATGGAATGGCTTTGTATCTGGCTCCGTTTTTATTTGACAGGTTATTTCAAAGTGCCTTACCAGCCACCTTATTCTACTTCCACAATAACATTTACAATGGAAGCATCATGCCCTTTAATTCGTAAAGGTGCTGTGAATGCTGATAGTAGCTTTTTTCCTATTAACGGTTCGGGATTTATATCCTCATAGATGAGCATTGTCGGCTCGCTATACTTTTCGTGATTCAAAAAAGCATGATGAACTGCATATCCATTGTCTCTTGCTTCCGTCAAATTTTCTATACTGAGGGTATCAATCGCAACAGCCTTACAGTTCGGCAGCTGCGTTCTTATGTACACTGCTGCATCCGGCGAAACTGCAGGAAAATTATTGGAGTATCTTTGGAAATCACTCTCTCTAAACTTCCAGTGGCCTGTATTAAAAATAAGAATGTCTGCCTCCTGAAGCTCTTCTCCGTAACTTTGTAGAGTCTCTATCGTTACAAACCCATTTGCCCCGACCGGACAATCTATTAATAAAGGCTTTTTGTAAATAAAATCTTCAATAGGAATGGCATCAATCCCTTTCCCATTGGTCATATGATGCCAAGGAGCATCTACATGCGTACCAGCATGTAAATACATACTCAAGACACTTCCGTTCCAGTCATCCCCTTTTTCTTTTCGCTCTCTTGGCTCTAAGCGCACCTCCGGTAAACCCGGGTAGACTGGCATCCCCTCGTAAATCGGATAACCAATTTCCACATACTTCGCCATTCCCTTCACTCCCCCTTCAAGTTTCTGCAAACTTAATTTTACCATATTCTTCTATCGTAGCGATGTTAAATTGACTATATATTCAAATAATTACAGCTTTCATGTTACCTTCTATGTGAATCACTAGCTCAGTTGGATTTCCAAAAGGTTTCCATCAGGATCAACTAGATAGGAAGCTCTCCGTTTCACACAGAAAATGTACAGGCTCTTCAAAACAAGTAAATCAGATTAAGAGGACATCACAAATTGATAACAAAATATCATGTCCTCTTGCATTTACCAATAGTTTTTCATTAAAGAGCTCGACCAAGTAGGCTGTTTAACTTCTGCTCTAGGGAGAAACTCTTTCATTAGAGGTTTAATATCTATGATTGGTGTTCCGTCGATAGCATCTAATCCTTTTACTAGTAAGGATCGATTTTTTACCTCCTGAAGCTCCACGATAGTAACCCCCAATTTATTCGGTCTATTTTTTCCCCTCTGCGCAAATATCCCAACTTCCGGAAACTCATTGTTATTTCTTGGATGTCTCGCTTCATACTGGATGTCGCCATCGCTTACCTGATTGAAATAAAAAATGATCTCTAAATGGGAAAATTCCTGTATGCCCTTTAATGAAGATTCTAGAATACTTTCTGCTAGCTCAATTTTTGACAAGACTGAACCCCAGTTATCGTCGACAATGTCCGCTCTATCGTTCTTTACAAATGCTATCGGTTGAATAGAAAATTCCATATTTCATCCCCCTATCTATCGCTATCATAACAAAGGCTTAAGCAAGATAGAAAATACCGATTCCTTATACAAATCCATAAGTTTCTCTAATATAACAAATAGGAAGCCCAATAACTCGGGCTCCCATATGTTAAATTAAATAAAATAAACCACCATTGATGATCTCCATTTTTATACGGGGACTATACTGCTCCTCCATTGCCTTCTTCTCCAGCTCATAGATTTCTGGTTTTTCTTCTACATCTACATAAAAGTACTCCAGTACCTCTAAATCCCTTCGCCATCTTTCCTTTGCTTCCTCGGCCCATGCATGATCATCGCGTAAAATCATTTGCTCGACAAATTCCTCTAATCTTTCCAACGCCCTGCTAGGTTTAATCACGTAAGGGAGGTTGAATATATTACCGGCAGGCTTACTATCGAGCCGAAGCTCTCTCAGCCTATCTTGAAAATTTTCTTCAACCATCCCTGTCATAAGGTTCACTCCTAACGAATGAAGCATTTCCTTCGTCTGGTCACAGTAATAAGAAACCTTATAGTTTACAGCGAGCCAAGGGGTACGGATTGTCTCCATTTTATCGCTAGCGACCTCATACATTTGTACAAAGGAGCCTAGCTCTCGGGTTGCTTTAAAGAGTAAATTTAACCTAGGAGACCCAAAGTGAATAGTTTCTCCCCTAATGTCCCCTTGAAGACTCAATCTGTCTGTAATGAGGGTGAGCTGAGCAGGGTTTGGTTCGCCTCCCGAGCTCTCTATATATTGCCAATAATAAGGACGATTCATTACCTTCTTGTCCATATCGACGGTCAACTGAACAGTTAGGTAATGCGGATGCTCTGTCAAAATGAGACATCCTGTTTCTTGAAAGAGAGTTTGAAGATAATTGTGCACTTGTTGTGGATACATACTCTCCCTCCTTTTCTATATAGATTTCTTATACGTAGAAAGGATATCGTCTAGCTCTCCCACTACCTTTTCAAACACACCAATCTTTTCGTAAAGTAAATCTAAAATATGCTGCTCTATCGTATCTTGGATGGCAAGATTGTAGATATGCACATCATGCTCTTGTCCTAACCGATGCACACGTCCAATCCGTTGCTCGAGCTTCATCGGATTCCAAGGAAGGTCATAGTTGATCACATGGTGGCAAAATTGAAGGTTAATACCCTCTCCACCTGATTCCGTAGCTATTAATACCTGGACCTTATTCTGGAATAGCTGCTTCATCCAGTCTCGCTTGCTTTTATTAAACTTCCCGTTAAATAAAACACTGGAGATTCCTTTTGTACTCAAATACCATTGTAAGTAGATTTGACTTGCTCGATATTCGGTGAAAATAATGACCTTATCATTCGCGTTCTGGATAATTTCCAATGCCTTCTCTGCTTTTGAATTCACCTGTAGACCCATCATTTTCTGCATTAAACTCTGAACAAATGCTATCTCTTCCTTACCTGTACACTTTGGAAGCATGTTGTTTAACGTCAGACAGGTTGCTTCTTTACTACTACACATCTCCTTTTGGAGCGTAATCATTGAAAAGGCACCTGAGAAGACAGGGGAGACCTCCTTCAATTCCAACAGCATATCGTAGACCGCCCGCTCCTCTTCCGAAAAACGAATCGGTATAATTTCTACCTTTCTATTTGTCCACTCCACCCCAGTATCCTGTCTTCGATTTCGCACCATCACCTGATTCACTAGCTCCTTGAGATATTCCTCATGCTCCACCGTACGCTTGCGCACAGAGAAGGACTCTTGAAATGCCTCGAAATTACCTAAGTGTCCCGGCTTTAACAGCGAAATTAAATAGAAGAGCTCAAACACATCATTTTGAACAGGGGTAGCAGTTAATAGCAGACAAAACTTCTTCTTTAGGCCTTGAACAAATTCATATACCTTTGTTTTATGATTTTTCAGCTTATGCGCCTCATCAATAATAATCATGTCATAGTCCTGCTCATAAATCAGTTCCTTGTGAGGACTTTTCTTCGCCGTATCCATACTCATGATTACAATATCCGACCAGTCAAGCGAATAGCTCTTTTTGTAAGCAATTGCTGGAATAAAGAACTTCTCATTCAGCTCTTGAACCCATTGATTAATAAGAGAGGCTGGTGCTAAAATCAATGCTTTCTTCACTAAGCCACGGATAAGATATTCCTTTAGCACAAGACCTGCTTCAATTGTCTTTCCTAGACCCACCTCATCAGCGAGAATTGCCTTTCCGTTCATTCTCTCTATGACCATTTCCGCTACCTCTAACTGGTGCTTTAACGGGGTGAGATTTGGCAAATACTTTGGAGACTGTAGACCAGTAAATTCTGTAATCAGATTATTTTTTGCAATATCATAGCTCATATTATAGAGAGACCAGCTGTCCCACGGCTCTACTTGATCTATTCGTTTTAAAAATCCTTCTTTCCAATCAGACGGTCGTTCTATCAACATAAAAAACACACCTCGCGGCAACTATTTTAGTGGTAGATTGCCCTAAATCGAGATGTGTATGATTATTAAACGGCTGGTAATATTATTTTTGTTGCTCTCTAATTTTTTCTACCTCTGTTGCCCAAGCCTCAATCTTCTCTTTTATGCTGTTATACTGGTTCTCAACCTCATCATCTTTTAATTGCTTGAGCTCATCATTTAGCTTATAAAGCTGCTGTTGTTGTTCCCCCGCCATCTTTAAGAGCTCACCCCTTTGCTCCTTTGTAAAGATTGCTTCCTCTTCTAACAGAATTATCATATCTCTAATACGTGCACTTTCAATTGCTATGATTGATTGAAGCTTAATAAAGTTTTGTCCTACATTATATTTGGCATTGGAAGCTGCCCAAATATCGTTTCCATTGATTTTTTTATAAATCACATCTGTGCTGCTTGGAATAATCCATTTCTCTTCAATGGTAATCTTCAAGTCTTCTTGCGTTTCAGCAGATAGGTATTCTCCATTCCCAGCAGCTGCTACCGCTTTTAACTGGTCTTCACCCTTTTGATCTACATTAAATCCAATGATGTTTACCCTGCGATTTTCTCCATCCATCGTAAAGCTTTCCGCCTCTTTTACAGGATCTCCATCACAAGTTTCCGCTCCATCACTTACAATATACACAGTAATAGAGCCTTCATAGTTTTTATTCGCCTCATAGACTGTTCGAATTGCCTCTGCAAGTGGCGTCCAGCCCTTTGCCTTCACTTCATCAACCGTTGAATCAAACTTCTGCTGATCATATTTTTGAAGAGGATATACTTCATCTATTTGCGAGCAGGATAACTGTTTATCTTTGTCTGCCTGTGTTCCCGCGTGCCCATAGACATATAAAGAAAGCTCACTTTCCTCTCCAATGGTACTCGCAAAACGCTTAACGGCAGTCTTCGCAATACTCATTTTTTGCTTACCTTCTACAGATAGAAGCATGCTAGAGCTCGCATCTAAAAGTAATATTCCCCGAGACGGCACAGCATTTCCTTCTGCCGTAACAGAATGCTCTTTGTATGGGTCAGGAAGATACGGCTCTGTCAATTCCGCTGCATAATTAATTTGTTCCTCCAGCAGCCCCTCTGATGCATTGCTGGCAAAGTAATAACGAAGCATCTTATAGAGAGTTTGTGTATCATTCATTTCTTTTGTCACTGCCCTCAGCTCTTCAAGCTCCTCCTGCTTTAATTCCCTTGAGTCCTTTGGGAATTTAGAGGTCTCATGCTCAAAAGGGTAATCTAAAGCAAAAACGCCTGCCTTAGAGGCATGCCATTCTTCAATAGTCGTGGGTATAACCACTTCTTGAATCTTCTCTAAGATGGCAGGATTTATATGTTCATTAGAATCTTTTGTAGAGGATTCCACCGAAGCATTTTCCGGCTCAATCTCTTTCTTAGTTTCTGCTTCCGACTCTTTCTGTACACAGCCAGCTAAGAATAATGGAATTGCTAATAATAAAATAAAGTGCTTCATACTTATGGCCACCTCTTTAGATTGTGTTTATTTCCATACGAGGTAATAAAAGTATATGTTTCATCACCTTTTTAAAATAAGCGCAAGGAACTATCACAGTGTAAGATAAAAGTCACAAAAAACGCATGATTACTATGCATAACCATTTGTGCGTTTCTATATATCGATGAGAAAATCATGAAAAAAATACCAAAATATTTTTTAAAAAAAACATTGCATTTCTCTTAAAAAAGCAATATACTATTTTATGTTGTCACGTAAACAACTTATACATTTGGAGGAATACCCAAGTCTGGCTGAAGGGATCGGTCTTGAAAACCGACAGGCGGGTCAAACCGCGCGGGGGTTCGAATCCCTCTTCCTCCTCCATTTATTTTCATAAAATAGGTCCCGTGGTGTAGCGGTTAACATGCCTGCCTGTCACGCAGGAGATCGCCGGTTCGATCCCGGTCGGGACCGCCATTTTGCGGGTGTAGTTTAGTGGTAAAACCTCAGCCTTCCAAGCTGATGATGAGGGTTCGATTCCCTTCACCCGCTCCAAACAAATAATAATCCAGCCGACTGATGCAAATCAGTCGGTTTTATTTTTTATTCAATCCTCTATAAAAAAGCAAGTTATCCACATCTGGATAACTTGCTTTACTTATTACTCCACCATGTACTCTGTGGATATACTCCATCTGCCGTTAAACATATTAGCATAAATCAAACTAGTAAGGGGTGGCTGAACGAGAGTAAATGGGGGCCATCCGAGAGTAATTGTTCACCGAACGAGAGTATTCCTGCTGAATGAGAATAAATCGTCCCTATCTGAGAGTAAGCCACGCCCATACGAGAGTAACCATCCCCTATCCGAGAGTATTCTTCTCTTGAACGAGAGTAAATTTTATAATGCCTATGACAGAGGAAAGCTTCTGGATCTCGCCCTTTTCCATATGACCTGCATACATTGACCATGCCCTTCAACATAACAGTTTCACCTAAAACAGTTTCCGGATAGGAGATTACCGGGATATATCTAGCCTAGAACACCCGAGAATAAAATCACCTTTTTCGAGAGTAATTGCCCACTGAACGAGAGTATTCTAGCTGAATGAGAATAAATCGTCCTTATCCGATAGTAACCAACAGCTATCCGAGAATATTCCTCTCTTGAACGAGAGTAAATTCTCTCGAACAAAAGTAAGTCCATTTACTAAAAATCATTACCTTCTAATAGAACCTTCATGTATCCAAAAACAGAAATCCTTCTCTATAACAACCTTTCTAGAAACTAAACCTATATACAAGATTCAAAGGATCTTTAAACTGCGATATACTATATTAGTCTAATTATTTTAATTATTCTAAATAATATCTTTACGTATCGAAACAATAGATTTAATATAGTGATAGGTTACAATATTTCAAAATTTAGGGGGGATGTTCAATGAGAACAGGGGTTAAATGGATATATTTGTTGGGTTCCATCATGATGTTACTTTTACTAGCGGCTTGTGGTGCTGGAGATTCGGCAAATGAAGAGAACGGGAGCTCCGATGGAATTGTGTCAGCTAAGTTAGGCGTTATCTCTTTCATGACTGGATCTGGTGCTGCCTATGGAGAAGCTATTACAAACGGATTAGAACTAGCCTTGGAAGAAATTAACGAGAAAGGCGAAGTGAAGATTGAGCTTGTCATTGAAGATTCTGCCGGTAAGCAGGAGCAAGCATTATCAGTTGGGCAAAAATTAATGAGCGATAATGATATTGTGGGAATTATCGGACCAACTCTTAGTACGGAGATGAATGTAGTAGGTCCTGAAGCAGACTTAAACGGAATTCCTATTATGGGAACTTCTACAACAGCTGCAGGTATTCCGCAAATAGGAGATTACGTTTTCCGTAACTCCATTCCCGAATCTCTTGCTATACCAGCTGCTCTAGAAAAAGCAGTAAACAAGTATGGAGCGAAAAAGGTAGCAATCCTTTATGGAAACGACGACTTATTTACACAGTCCGGATTCGACACCATGAAGGCTGAAGCTGAAAATATGGGTCTTGATATCTTAACTATTGAAACGTTCCAAAAAGGACAATCTGATTATAATGCACAACTTACAAAAATTAAGGATTTAAATCCAGATTTAATTCTAGCGTCTGCTCTTTATAACGAAGGTGCAGTTATTATGGATCAAGCGAGAAAAATGGGCATTGACGTACCTTTTGTAGGAGGAAATGGATTCAACTCTCCTCAAGTAATTGAAATTGCAGGAGAAGCTGCAGATGGTTTAATCGTAGCTACACCATGGTTTGCCGAGAAACCAGATGATAGAGTGCAAGACTTTGTAAAGAAATACGAGGAAGCTTACGGGCACAAGCCAGACCAATTCGCAGCTCAAGCGTATGACGCGCTGTATATCTATGCAAATGCCTTAAAAAATGCAGGAAAAGCTGATCGCGATGCATTACGTGATGCGCTTGCGGAAACCAAAGACTTGGAAGGTATTTTGGGGAAAATTTCCTTTGATGAGGTTGGAGACGTCGTAATGGATCCTACTGTATTAGTTATTAAAGACGGGAAGTTCCAGCTATTCGAGGAGTAATAATAGAATTCAGCAGGTAAGGGTGTTGCACCCTTACCTTATTTTGAAAGGGTGAGATGTTTGCTATTAGAACAAATAATTAATGGAATCACACTGGGAAGCATCTATGCAATTGTTGCCCTTGGATTCACACTTGTCTTCGGGGTGCTAGGTATTATTAATATGGCACACGGAGAAATATTCATGGTTGGTGCTTTCATAGGAGTATTGGTTACAAGCGTATTAGGACTTCCACTATGGATAGCATTTCTTTCTGCCATCATTGTCACAGTGATTTTAGGGTACTTGTTAGAACGAATTGCACTAAGACCTCTTCGTGGTAAGCAAGGAGTCTCTCATCTTGCTCCTTTAATAAGCACGATCGGGGTTTCTATTCTTCTAGAGAACCTTACCCACCATCTTTTTGGTGCAGGAAACCATCCTTTTCGTCATCCCTTTGCGCAAATCCAATACCAGATTGGTGATATTACTATCTATTTGGTACAAATTTTAATCTTTGTTATTTCTATTACATTAATGATTTTATTCACCTATTGGCTTGCAAAAACAAAGGCTGGTAAAGCTTTACGTGCAACAGCTGAAAACTTAGAGACTGCTAGCTTACTAGGTGTTAATACTAAGAGAACGATTACCACTACCGTTATTCTCGCTTCAGCCCTTGGAGGAATCGCAGGAATCTTAGTTGGAATGGCATTTAACTCTGTTAACCCACAAATGGGGCTGTCCATGGGACTTAAAGGTCTAGCCATTATCATCCTTGGTGGAATGGGCAACGTAAAAGGCGCTCTGGTTGGAGGTCTGCTTTTAGGTCTATCTGAAACAATGATTGTTGCCTATGGTGATTCCGGTTACCGAGATGCAGTAGCCTTTTTGATTATCATTGTCATTCTTTTAGTAAGACCACAAGGAATTTTTGGTAAGAAAACTGCAGAGGTAGGAAGGTGATCAATTCATGCTAGGAGAAATTTTAAATCCCTACTATCTCCAGATTATAGGGTTCATACTCATTAACATTTTGCTTGGTTTAAGCATTTACATAACCTTATCCTCTGGACAATTGTCCTTGGGAAGTGCAGGCTTTATGGGAATTGGCGCCTATACATCCGCATTACTAACCTTACATTTTGAACTACCTCTTTATCTTACGGTGATTATAGGTGCACTAGCGGCAGGAGTGATAGGAATCATTATTGGAATTCCTGCCCTCAGATTAAGCGGGGTATACCTTGCCATTGCCACATTAGGCTTTGGAGAGGTTATTCGTGTTATTTTTGTTAATTCCGAATCATTGACGAAAGGATCGATTGGTTTATCTGGTATACCTCATTTAGGAAGAGAGCTATTAAGCTTCACTACTAATCTTGGTTTTGATCCAGCTATGCTAGGCTTACGAAACAATCAGGCAGTATATTTATTAGTAGTTTTTTTACTATTAATTATTACCATTCTTATTGTTTGGTTCTTTATTCGACAATCAAAATCACGCGTCGGCCGAGCATTTGCCGCTATTAAAATGGATGAAAAAGCCGCCGAAGCGATGGGGATTAATATTACTTACTATAAGGTGCTATCCTTTGCACAAGGTGCTATGTTAGCCGGTTTTGCAGGAGCTCTCTTTGCTCATGTAATGGGCTATATAAGTCCTGCAGACTTTTCTTATCATAGGGCTATTGATATCTTAATCTTTGCTATATTTGGCGGAAGCGAAGTAATATGGGGCGCTATTTTTGGAGCCACTTTTATGACAATGCTGCCGGAAGCTCTTCGTTTTATAAGTGAATATCGATATATGATTTACGGTATAATCTTAATCCTCCTTATGGCATTCCGACCACAGGGGATTATTGATATCACCGTTCTAAATTGGCTAAAACGAACATTTAGAAGGAAAAGGAGGACGAATGATGATATTGCAGATAAATAATATAACGAAAAACTTCGGTGGGATTTCTGCATTAACAGACGTCACCTTCCATGTTAATGAGGGCGAAATATTTGGACTCATCGGGCCTAACGGTGCTGGAAAAACGACCATGTTTAATATCATAACCAATATGTTCCCCCCTACCTCTGGAGAAGTAGTATTTCTTGGAGAGAAAATTTCTGGGGAAAAGCCCTATAAAATTACCGAGAAGGGAATCTGCAGGACCTTTCAGAATATACGTCTTTTCTCTCAGATGTCTGTTTTAGATAATGTGCTTGTCGGTGGACATTGCAGGAGCTCATCCGGAGTATTTAAAAGTGTTTTTCGGACAAAGGCACAAAAAAAGGAAGAAAAAGAGAATCACGAGAAGGCTTTAGACTTAATAGAGTTAGTGGGACTCTCCCGTTTCTCCGATACTATTGCCGAAAACCTAGCATATGGTCAGCAAAGAAGACTAGAAATTGCAAGAGCCCTTGCTAGTGACCCCAAGCTGTTACTTCTTGATGAGCCAGCAGCAGGAATGAACGAAACAGAAACAGAGAATCTTTTTGAATTAATAAAGAAAGTACAAAAACGTGGAGTCACCATTCTTTTAATTGAGCATGATATGCCATTTGTGATGAAGCTATGTGATCGAATTACAGTTCTCAACTTTGGGAAGAAGCTCGCCGAGGGAACTCCAGACGAGATCCAAAGCAATCAGGAGGTAATCGAGGCTTATCTCGGCTCGGAGGAGGATGACGAAATTGCTTAAGGTATCAAATATTGAAACATTCTACGGAAAAATCCAAGCATTAAAAAGCGTGAGCCTAGTCGTTGAACAGGGCCAGGTAGTAACCCTACTGGGTGCAAACGGAGCTGGCAAGACTACTACAATGAAAACAATTACCGGTCTGTTAAAGCCTCAGAAAGGTACAGTTGAATTTCTTGGAGAAAACATTACTGGAATGAGACCCGACCAGCTTGTTCGTAAAGGCATCGCACTTGTTCCAGAAGGAAGAGCAATTCTTTCCACGATGACCGTATTAGAGAACCTTGAAATGGGCGCTTTTCATCGGAATGATAAGGAAATAAAAAAAGACATTGAACAGGTGATGGAGCAATTCCCCATTTTGAAAGAACGGCAAGAGCAGCTAGGCGGTACCCTCTCTGGAGGTCAACAGCAAATGCTGGCTATCGCAAGGGCCCTACTTTCAAAGCCAAAGCTCTTGCTGCTAGATGAGCCTTCGATGGGCTTAGCTCCATTAATCGTGGCAGACATTTTTAAAATGATACGTGAAATCAAAGATAACGGTACAACTGTTTTGCTTGTAGAACAGAATGCAAAGCAAGCCCTGAAGGTAGCCGATTATGGTTATGTAATGGAAACAGGAAAAATCATTATAAGCGGAGAAGCAAACAGCCTTCTAGAGGATCCCCGAGTGGTAGAAGCATATTTAGGGAAGAAATCCAGCTAAACTGAAAAGCGGTTGAAAGGATGAGCCATATGTCGAATACGATTGAAAAAATAGAATTGCCCTATTCTATATCATTATTAGAGAAACTTGCAGAGGAGAAAATAGAAATAGGACCGTTCACTTATGTACATAGCGGTTCAGGAAATGAAAGTACTTTGCGAGCAAATACACAAGCTTTTGAAGATTGGCATATAGTACCCCGATACTTAAACGATGTAAGTACACGTGACACAGCCACCACCATCCTAGGGACCACATTTCCATCATCGTTTGCCATGGCACCAATAGGCGTACAAAGTATTTTTCATCCTAACGGGGAGCTTGCTTCAGCAAGAGCAGCCGCTTCCTGCGGTGTGCCTTTTATCGCTAGTACCCTTTCCTCTTATTCGTTGGAGGAAATTGCCCAAAACTTAGGTAACACTCCTCGCTGGTATCAGCTGTACTGGTCAAGAGACGAGGAAATGGCTGTAAGTATGGTAAAGCGCGCAGAAAATGCTGGCTATTCAGCAATCGTGATAACAATTGACACTTCACTACTAGGTAATCGAGAGAGAGATTTGAATAATCGGTATTCCCCATTAAAGCTTGGAAAAGGTGCAGCGAATTATATACACGACCCTGTCTTCCAGAGCCGTTTCTCTTCTCCACCTTCGGCTAGTGACCCAGAGACTATAAAGCAAATCGTTGATATTATTTTTAATCCTTCCTTGAAGTGGGATGACATCCAGACAATTAAGAAACACACGAAGCTTCCAATTCTTCTTAAGGGAGTCCTTCATGAAGAGGATGCGCGAAAGGCTTTAGCTCATGGCATTGACGGACTAATCGTTTCCAATCACGGAGGACGTCAGCTAGATGGCTGTATCTCTTCCCTAGAAGCGTTACCCGACATTGCAGAGGTAGTAAAAGGAGAAATACCTATACTTTTGGATAGCGGTATACGAAGAGGATCTGATGTTATAAAGGCAAAAGCACTCGGAGCGGATGCAGTTCTATTAGGAAGACCCTTTATTTATGGACTGGCAGCTGCCGGAGAAGATGGTGTGCGCCATGTACTTCAAAATTTCATCACTGATATAGATACTACACTTGCATTGACTGGATTTTCAACGATGGAGAAAATTGATGGCTCGGTGATTAGAAGGAAGAAAAAATATTAATAGGCATACAAATAGCGCCCCCTGCACAAAAACAGGTAGGCGCTATTTACTTTTATAACCGAACATTCATTAGAAAAAAAGATAAGAAAACAGAGGTCAATCATATAAGTATGCAGCCTACAATAGTGAGTACGCCCTTCTCTACTTCTTACTCTAAATAAACTTTGCACTCTATTTCTATATCCGCTGTAAGTGTGTTTCCTTAAAATCAGTTGTGTATTTTAATCCAAAGCCAAAAAATCGATCCATACATATGTGAGCAGCCCAAATATTCGCCGTGATTAATAGATATGGTTCCGGCAGAAAGAAGTAGATACATACCAGGAGAAAAGGCAATAAAAAGCTATGTCCCACATTATAAATGAACGCACCTATTTTAGGATTTACCATATAGCCAACCATTGTAATATCAGGTACTAACAACAATAGGAAAAATAATAAAAGCGAGAACTCTAATTGTATGTTAAGAAATATGCATGTCAAAAATGCTAGCCCATTCTCTAATCCAATAATTTTACGATTCGACATCTGCCCCTCCCTCTATTTGGAGATACATATCTTGAACCATTTGGTCAATATAAGAAGCATTGTCTTTATATTTGCCATCACCCATTAATCCCTTTATTTCCTCCAATGTTCCATATGCCTTCTGCCAAAATTCAATCCGCCGTTTTATCCCTTCTAGTTTCCGTTCAAATAATTGAACTGATTCCTCATTACACTCAGCAGAAATTGGCTGTGCACCTATTTTCAAAAGTCCTTTTATTTCTTTTAAGCTAAAGCCCAATTGCTTTAGCACTATAATCAGTTGGATATCTTTTTCACACTCTCCATCGTATTCACGATAGCCATTAATGAGTCTTTTCGGGCGAATCATCCCAAGCTTTTCATAGTACCTAACCGAATCAGCAAAAATCCTCATTCTTTGAGAGAACTCTTTTATTTTCACCCCTACCACCCCCACCTCAACCATAACATTGGAGTTAACTCTAATGTCAAGTGAAGAAACAGTATAGTTAACTAATCAGATGCTTACACTGCCTTTTAGATATAACAAGGGATAAAATCTCTACACTACCTACATTTCCAATTTAGCAGTACACTTTCTTTTGGTAAATGTTTAAGATATAGATATAAATAAAAAATAGGGTGATTTTATGAAAAAAGTAGTCCATGTAGTCGGAGCAATAATTGAAAATGATAAGCACGAAATCTTTTGCGCATTAAGGAGTCCTAACATGACACTTCCTAACTATTGGGAATTCCCTGGCGGAAAAGTTGAAAAAGGAGAAACTCCTGAACTCGCTTTAGAACGTGAGTTTCAAGAAGAATTTAAAAGTACTATTGTTGTCGGAAAAAAAGTAGAGGACACTACTTATGAATACGAAAATGTAATTGTAAGATTAGAAACATACATGGCATCCATTAAGGAAGGAACACCAGAAGTGTTAGAACATGCAGAGGTAAGATGGGTTCCTAAAGACAAGCTATTAGAATTAAATTTTGCACCAGCAGACATTCCAGCAGTCGAAAAAGTAATAAGGAGTGGTGTAAATGGAAGAATTAATTCGCAAACTTGAGAACTCTTTATATAAAGGATTTATTGACCAAAACAAACCAGTGTCAACACCTTTTAAACCAAAGCTTTTAGTTAATAATACGAACGAAAATGTTTTGTCGACACTTTTACAAGAGTTAAAAACCTGTGAATCCTTTATCTTTTCCGTAGCTTTTATTACTGAAGGAGGTCTAGCCACCTTAAAAACCATGCTACATGATCTAAAGAAAAAAGGAGTTAAGGGGAGAATTCTCACTTCCACCTTTTTGCATTTTAACCAACCCAAAATGTTTAAAGAGCTACTTAAACTTGATAATGTAGAAGTTCGTTTGACTAATGTAAAAGGATTTCATTCCAAGGGCTATATTTTTCAACATGAGGATTACTACTCATTAATTGTCGGAAGCTCCAATTTAACCGATAGCGCTCTAAAAGCAAATTATGAATGGAATATTTTTGTAACATCTTTAGAAGCCGGAGAAGTGATAAATCATTTTAAAAATCAGTTTGAAGATGCTTGGAACGAAGCAAGTCCCTTAACCGAAGAATGGATTAATCATTACAAACAAAACTATGAGCGTCCTCCATTTATTAAGCACGGTGTGTTAAACACACTAGAAATGAATTCACAATACTTAACTAATCCACTTGCTGACAGCTTATCTATTCAACCTAACAAGATGCAAGAAGAGGCCTTACGTCAATTAAGTAATCTCAGAGCAACAGGGGCTCAAAAAGGGATTGTCATATCTGCAACCGGTACAGGTAAAACGTTTTTGTCTGCATTTGACGTAAGAAATTTTGCGCCAAAAAAGATGTTATTCGTCGTGCATAGAGAACAAATTCTAAAGAAAGCACTCCAGGATTATCGTTTAATCTTAGGCGGTAGAGAAGAAGACTTTGGTATTCTCTCAGGTAATTCAAAAGATAAAGAAGCAAAATATCTATTCGCCACAATTCAAACCTTATCTTCTTCTCAGCATTTACACCAATTTGCGAAAGATGAGTTTGAATATATTCTTATTGATGAAGTCCATCGTGCTGGTGCTGCTTCCTACCGATCTATTATCCAATACTTTGAACCAAAATTCTTACTTGGCATGACCGCTACTCCCGAAAGAACTGATAACTTTAATATATATGAGCTCTTTGATTATAATGTAGCTTACGAAATTCGTCTCCAAGCAGCTTTAGAGGCAGAAATGCTTTGTCCTTTTCACTATTTTGGTGTTACTGATTATGAGATAGATGGGAAAACTGTTGATGATACTACACATTTAAAAGACCTTGTTTCGGAAGAAAGAGTGCAACATATTTTAGATAAAATAAATTACTACGGGTATTCTGGAGATCAAGTAAAAGGACTAGTGTTTTGTCGTTCAAAGGAGGAAGCACGCACACTTTCAGCAGCATTAAATAGCCGTTCTTTAAAGACAATTGCTCTTACAGGGGAAAATACCCAACTGGAACGTGAGGAAGCAGTTGAAAAGCTGAAGAGCGGAGACCTTGAATATATTTTGACGGTAGACATATTTAATGAAGGGATAGACATTCCCTTTATTAATCAAATAGTTATGCTAAGACAAACACAATCTGTCATTATTTTTGTTCAGCAGCTTGGGAGAGGATTGAGAAAACATAATTCTAAAGACTATGTCACAATAATAGACTTTATAGGAAATTATAAAAATAACTATTTAATCCCTATTGCATTATCAGGCGACAAGTCGATGAACAAGGACAACGTGAGGCGCAAAACAGTTAATACAACTTATCTCCAAGGTGTCTCTACTATTAACTTTGAAGAAATAGCCAAGAATAGAATATTCTCTGCTATTAATAATTCTAATTTATCAACACTAACAATCTTGAAGGAATCTTATAGCGAGGTAAAAAATCGTCTTGGAAAAATACCAACAATGGTGGATTTTATTCAACAAAACTCACTTGATCCAGAAGTCATTATAGGATACTCAGATAATTATTATAATTTTCTTTTAAAAATGAAGGAGGATATACCTTCCCTTACGGATTACGAGCTTTCTATTCTAACGATGTTGTCAAAAGAAATTTTGAATGGAAAAAGAATACACGAAGTCTTGTTAGTACAAGCATTATTAAAGAATGACTCGGTGAGTAAAGAAAAATTTGTAGAAGCTTTGCAGAGTTATGGTACTTTTTATGACGATGCTACAATTCAGTCTGTTGAAAATATCTTCTCTTTAAAGTTTCACATCACCAAGGACAAGAAGAAGTTTGGAGACAGACCAATCATCGAAAAGAAGGATAATAATTATCTCTTCAATGACTTAATTCAGTCTAGCCTTAAAAACTCTTTTTATAGAAGTTTTTTTGAAGACATTGTTACTTGTGCATTAATAAAGAATTTGGATTATGATCGAACTAGACCACTAACTCTTTATAAAAAATACTCCCGTAGAGATGCGTGTAGACTTCTTAACTGGTCTAAAGATGATTCTTCTACTATCTATGGCTATAGGGTAAAACATGGTACATGCCCAATCTTTGTTACATACCATAAAAAAGACGAGGTAGATTCAAGTGTAAACTACGGGGATGAATTTTTATCAGCGGAATTATTCCGTTGGTTTACAAGGAATAAACTTACTCTAGAATCTAAAGAAGTAAAAGCAATACTTGATTCCGAGAAAACTAACACAGATATCCATCTATTTACTAAGAAAGATGATGGTGAGGGGTTTGATTTTTACTATATGGGTACCGCTTCAATAGTAGCTGATAGTCCAAAAGAGGAAACAATGTACGATAAAACAGGAAAAGAGTTACCTGTTGTAACGATGAATATGGTATTAGAACAACCTGTTCAATATGATATTTATCACTATCTAGTGGAAGAATAATAGAATGTTTGTTATTTTAAGCGGAGCCTCATTTTTTGGAGCTCCGCTTTTTTCTCTAAGGCCAACTCTCCTATAATATTAAAAAGAAGGCAGTTATCCGAAAATAACTACCTTCTCCCTAATTCTAATACTTCACTAAATTACAGCTGTGTATCAATTAAGCCGCAGAATGCATCGACTGGGCTTACACCTGTGAATTCTGAACGTCCCAGCAATTTCTCGATGATTGCAGATATTGTGTGCTCATGACTGTCATAAGCATTGATGTATGTTTTCACTTGTGGTACATCCGCCAAGTGGAATGGACATTGCAACGAGATGAAGATTGTTGGCACTTCATTTACATAGAACGGGATATCCGGCGTTCCTTTTGAAGGATTCCATTGGATGCGTTGGTCTGTACTTGGTGCTACATCCGCTACATTGATAACTAAATCGTAGTTATTTGTTAAGTCAGCGATTGGACGTTTTTGTGCATAGACGTTCATTACCGCACCTAGCATTTCTTGTGGTGGAAGTTTTAGAAGCTTATCAATTGCAGATTCATAAATTTCCACTTCAAATCCTGCTTTTTCAAGTAATTCCTTCATTACTTCAATTGGTTTTTTCTTTCCACTTGACATAGCAGCCATGATTTTACCGTATGCAGACTCTGGTC
>NZ_JBXEOV010000022.1:0-40015 GCF_056856695.1 Psychrobacillus sp. Z16_25
CAGAACGCTGTTATATCAACGTTTTGGACAGTTATAGAAAATTATTGAATATCTATTCTTGATATGGGCGGCATGGGTGGAATGATGTAAGGACCAACAAGAAGTTGGTCATACGGACGTGGCGGGTTTAGTCCGCGTTCCTTAAAATGGCTTGATATATAAAGGTTTGTATCTAAGGTCAAAGCGATTATGCTAACATAGAGGATAATTTAGAGGCTTCTCATGAGTTGTGAAAACTTGTGAGAGGCTTCTTTTTTTAGGGGGAGAGATAGATGTCCTGCGTAATTCAGATATTGAAACTATAAATAAAGTAAAAATTGAATAGTAGATAATCAAATATTGGTTCTGTTTATCTATTTGTGGTTAGAAGAATATTTTCCATTATTTTGGATAGCTATGGTCCAGCCATATACGTTGAGGTTAACTAATTATTTAAAATGGGATAAAATGGATTTTTATTAAAGTTGTCGAAATTTTTAAAAAAGAAGGTATTCTCCTTTTAATAATGAATATTACAAGAAAGATTTAAAAGCAGGGAAGAACGATATATTTTAAAAATTAATATCTTAAGATGGTAAAATCGGAGGTTCTAGTATAGGAAAGTGAAGTCCTGAGGTTTACGTAGTGAGAGAATTGTAGCAAATACCCTTGATTATTTTTAAAGACAAGTTAAAGGATTAACTGGTGAAAGCTATTAATATAAGGTTCCATTTAATTTTAAAAACAAAAGAAAGGCGGTGTATAAATCTCCGGTGGCTGATACCAGAAGTATATTTTTTAGAGACGGGGTGAATGAGTACAATAGTATAAAGTAATCCAGCTAGCTTAGATTGGATGAATAACAAGTTTAGTTGCGTAATTAAAATATGATTGAAACCTTGGAATTAGTTATTTTATCAATAAGTAATCTTCTTTAAAAATCCCAACCTGTGAATAAATCAAAGTGATGAAAGGAATGAATTCTATTGAAGAAAAATGCTAGAAGTCTTTTCACATATTTTTTAATGCTCCTTTTTATACTGGTTTTGTTAGCCGATACTGCAATGTCAGACGTCCATGCTGCATCGGCAGAGGATGTTAATATTTCATCAGGTGAGATTGTGTCACTAAAAGAAGTCTATAAGGACTATTTCATGATTGGAAATGTAGTAAACCCCTCAGACATAAACAATGCAGCGAAATATGATTTCATGAAATTCCACTATAATGCACTTACACCCGAAAATGCTACAAAGCCGGACTCCTTATGGCCAGATTCCACTGGAGAACCGAATTTCAACTCAGCAGACAACATGATAAATCGAGTCAATGATGATGGTTTTTATACAATAGGACATGCACTGGCTTGGCATAATCAGTCTGCTGGCTGGCCGCCAAGTGGTCTGAACTATGAAGCTGCGAGGGAAAGCCTAGAAAGATATATTTCAACAGTCGCTGGACACTTTAGAGAAGGTAATAACAAGTTAGACGCCTGGGATGTTGTTAACGAAGCATTTAGGGATAATCCGGAAAATCCGACCAACTGGCGAAACGCACTTCGATCTGGAATCAATCCAATGGAACGGCCGTCCAGTTGGTATGAAGCTTACTCTAGGGGTGGAAATGGATGGGATTATATCTATGATTCCTTCTTATTCGCACGTGAGGCAGCACCAGATGCAACTCTCTATTACAACGACTTTAATGATGAGGAACTCCCTAATAAAGCAATCGCGATTGCCTCAATGGTGAAGGAGCTTAATGAAAGATATGCCAATGAACATCCTGGAGCAAATGGCAGAAAACTGATTGAGGGCATTGGTATACAGGGGCATTACAACACAAGACTCAATATAGATAATTTAGAGGAAGTTTTAAAGATATACAGTGAAACCGGAAGTAAGATTAGCATAACTGAGCTTGATGTACAACATAATGGTACTACAGCGAGTGTTCCCCCAACTGAGGCACAACTAAAGGAGCAAGCGACTGTGTATGCCAAATTGTTTCTACTATATAAGAAGTACTCCAATTATATAGAACGCGTTACTTTCTGGGGTGTGAGCGATAATAACAGTTGGCGCAGAACGGGTTACCCACTACCATTTGATTCTAATCTTGCACCAAAAGAAGCGTATTGGGCCATAATAAATCCAGAGGCATATCTTGGAATTACTGAGTCACCGCCAAAGCTAAAGGCGTTTAACTACGGAGGGGATAATTTCAACGTAATGGGTGAAAACGAATTTGATGTTAATGTGCCAATGGACGTGTCAAACATTGACTTCTCTACCAAAAATATAGAGCATGAATATCTAGACAGTAGTGTCGAGGTCAGCGTTATACTCAATCCAGAAAGTGGTTCGATGAATCCAGAGGAGCCTGTTGTGGCGACAGTAAAAATAGCTTGGAGGGAATCTCCGAATATATCAACGACATATAAGATTAACTTCGGACATATGACTGCCCAGTGGGAAAATGACATAAATTATCCGGATACGGGTTACCGATCATCTGTCAATATCCGTTTCAGCGATGGGAAAACTGCACCCAAACTGTTTCAGGCATTCCATAACACGAATGACGGTAAACTAGCGCTATTTAACAGTAAGTCATTTCAGCCCTTGCCAAAACATACAAGTGGTACGTTAACTATTAATACAGATAGCAGTATTGACAATGATTATTTGAAAACGGTGACATTGAAAAAATCTCTATGGAATCAAAAATGGGAACCGATTATTCCAACTCGTGTTACAGACTTGAAAAAACCAGAAAATTATTATAGGTTGGCAAAAGCTATTAAATCAGGTAATACTTATTTGGTTGTTTCCAATACCGCAGGTTTGGCACTGACCAATATGAACGTCGAATCTGTGCCAGCAACTGGCAAACGAGGGCTTGCAGGTACTCCTGTAACCATAGAAGACGACATTATAATAGAGCCTAAGCTCATTCAAGACAATACAAGATTTATCTTTAATGAGCAGACCAGTCCCGATCCAGGTCAATATACACCCGCTAATGGATATACTGGATACACTATGTTAAGTCTTGTTCACGGGGGTCTTGTAGCACCATCTATTATGTATCGAGATTTGAGTAATGACGATACTGCCGCTTTACGATCAGACTCAACTATTGCGGATAATGCATTAGATAGAGCGGTATGGTTTAACACAGGCATAGATCCTAATACGGGAGAGACTACTATATTTTCACATACTGGTTCTAGTGGTTACACTTATGCTCTGAATGGAAATGAATACGGTTACATTACCAAAAGAGTTGATTCTCCAGATAATGATGCGTCCCTTCGAGTTAAGCTGTATGAATACGTTTCTGACTATTTATCTGAAGAATTAACGAGCATTGGTGTAGATATAAACCACTCACCAGTGGATCGTTTGGTGAATGGACGTGAAGCTAATATACCTGTCACGGCGGATGTAGCTGATGGTTCCATGGCTCTGTTGATAAAGGACGGCGTTTCAGTGGCTTCTGCTATATTTGTAAACGGTCAAGCGACGATTAGTGTAAAAGGTAGTGATGTTAACGCTGAGGCAAATTATGCAGTTGTTGTCTACTATGGTGACGAAGTGCTTGGTGTAACAATACTATCAGTAGTTACTGTCGATAGCGTGACACCTTCTGCTACTGTTGAGAGACTAAAGGGTAATCAGAACAAACTGACAGTTATCGTTAGAGAAACATACTCTGATCGTTCGTCAGAGGAGGCTTTTACTAGAGAGATACTGATTGGGAACAACTCGGCTGATGTTTATCAGGTGGGTCCATATAAGGTCTATGTGAACACAAAAGGTAACGATCAAATTCGTGAGTGCTATATTGTGTGGGATTAACTAGCACCTGACAAGCAATAAAATGAAGAAGAAAGCAGGGATGCTTTCTCTGTAATCATATAACACGCTATACCTGTGATTGATCTAATAAGAGGAATAAGTTTGAAAAGATTATAATTTTGGTGGGTCGAGCTGAAACAATGGTTCGTCCTATTTTTTTATTACTGAAAGTCATATGCTTTATCTAGGAATCCTACTAGTGGGAGGCATTTATAATAATAGAGAATATAGCAGTTGAATATTTTGAAACTTTTACCATTTATACACGTAATTATTAGTAAGGACAACTACTATAAAATGGGGGAAGGAAATGAAGAAGCTAATTATTGTTCTTGTTACCATGCTTGTCGAGGTCGCTTTGATAGGTGGGGTCTCTTATTTATTTAACTGGGCATTTATTGATATTTTATTTTTAGGGGCACTAGCGATTTTCGGAGCTGTATGGCTTTATAGCTGGAATACTACTCAACTGCGCAATGAGCTACATGCAACGGATAAAGGGTATACCGGAGTGAGTAGTGGAGAAATTCGTTTATTTGAGTTTAAAATAGGTCCTGTCAGATTAGGAATGCTATTATTTCTAATCATTACCTTCGCTATTTCAGTCTACGAGTACTATCCATATTTCATTTAGGGGGGTAACTATGCAAATTATAACTAGCTTACTGATTGCTGTTATTGTTTTAGGTGTTGTCTCTTCTATTTCTTACTTCTTATACAGAGGAAAGGAAAAGGTCGATAAAGGAATGGCTATCAATTATTATCGTTTATCCTATAGAAGAAAGCTGATGCGTACCATTTACAGCGTGCCACTCATTCTTGCGGGGCTTGTTTTCATTTATTCCACTGTGGAATGGCCATTCCCTCTATATTTCACTTTTTGTCTACTTATCATTGTAGGATTCATCCTACAAGCTTTTTATAACTACTATAAATGGAAGAGTACAGAGCAACCAACTCTTAAATAATATACAAATAATAAAACGGAAGTAATGAGTGATATTTTTATCACTTCATCACTTCCGTTATTTTTAATGCAAATCAGAGTCTTTATCGGTTAAAGGCTATCATCCCTAATTGCCGTTTAACCTCTTTGTTAATCTAATTTCTTTGCAACAACCACAAAACGACCATTTTCTGTATGGTAATTGCAGGTTGCTAAAGTTAGGAGAGTGTCTCCGTAGCTTATTTCCATATCTGTTTCATATAGAGAGGCAGCCTTTACTTGTTCTAAGTATTCATTGAAAACGGTAGGATCACTTAAGTCTGTATACTGATAGAATCGAAATACATTCTTTTCATTTGTATAGTAGACGCGTGATTAAAGGCTAATACCTGATATTGACCTTCTTCATACAAGGTATCAAATGTTATACCTGAGTGCTGCTCAAAAGAATCAGTATCTGCATACTGTGTGATGGCTGCAAACATGCCAGCATGATGGCCATAAAGGAGATAAATAAAACCATCATTTGTAGAATCAGCTTCTAAAAAAGGAATGCCGCTTTGAGATTCAGTAAAATCAAACCCATATCTAAATCAAACTCCGGGTAATCCGGTTATTCTGGATTTACTGTACCAGTAAATGTTCCTTTAACAGCTGCTTCTTTTGTTTCTAAAATGGAAAGATTACCAGTCCAGAACAGACTCCATACATGAGGATCTTCAAAGGTAATCTGTCTTTTACCATCGACTATCTCTATTCTAATTTCACCTTTCTTGTCACCAAGAATAGTCGCAGAGGATCCGCTGAAGAATTCAGTATTCTTGGAAGTAAGCTCTTTTTCACAGCCTTCGAATTCGGCTTCATTAATAGCGCACATCACTTCACTTTTCTGTGTATCATTTAACTTACTATGTGACCATATATAATAATGCCCGCCTTTATTAGCTAAAAGAATCGAGGCAGTACCCATGTCATATGTCAGGTTACCAGCTGGAGATATCTTTTCAGACCAGTTATTTATCTCTAGGCTACTGACTTGCGGCTGGCTAATTACTTCCGTCTTATATTCTCCTACAGTGGTAGCCTCAATTTTATAATCGATGATGTTTCCCTTACTATCTCGCCTGGGAACATTTTCAAATGTTCCTTTCCAATCATTGTCCTCTGTTAATAAAAGAGTCTTGATTACGGAATCATTTACTTTCAAATCGACTTTAATTTCTGATGGTTGTTTACCGCTTGGATTGTCCCCGTGATCCCAGGTAACGGATACTGGTATGTCTACCATGTCATCATTGGCTTTAAAAAGAGATGGATGCATTAAGATTGCTATTATTAGAATAATGGCAAATGCTATGATGTTTGACTTTTTAAAGAACCTCAAAATCTAGCCCTCCTATTTAATATTTTGTTATTGCTACGGTTAAAATATATACAATAGACAATTTGTTTTGTAGGACACAAACGTGCCAAAACGGGTTCACAAGTGTGTACAATAACCTAAATAGAGGGGGGCACAAGTGCGCCATCTAGTAAAAAAGACACAAAAACACCGTTCTGTTGGGTAGAACGGTGTTTTTGTGTTTGAATATTATTCCTTTGAATTGTGATATAGCTGAAGTAAGCCAATGCGTGTTTTTGTATCCGTTTTTTTGTAAATAGAAGATATATATCGTTGTAAGACTCTTCTAGATATATATAAATTATCTGCAATTTCTTGTACTGTTTTTTCTGTCGTCACCAGAATTATGAATACTTCCGTCTCTCGATCTGTGAAATGATTGCTTTCTGCAAAGTTTTGTAGAGCAACATCTTCTGGTACATCTGTAGCGACGGTGGTGGTTTGTGAATGAGCTGAACGATTTGATTTATTTCCTACTAGAAATAATATCAAAATACAAAGGGCAAGTAGGAAACTAAATGTAAGAATGACAGTGGTTTCACCAGGTTTCCATATTTGTAAGAATATAATCACCCCAGCAGCACCAATGCATTGAATAACCCTTCCAAGGGAAGAAAAAAGCGGGGGACCAAAACGATTTAGAGCATTTGGAGCGTAGTCTAAAAAAGCTACAAACAAATAAACTACAAAGAAACCAGCAAAAAAGTATAAGATAAAAAAGCGAACAGAATACAGCTCTGGAATAGTAGATGCTGTAATCATAATAGTCATAAAGATTAACGCATAACTTGTAATTGCTGTAAAATGCCGACGTTTCTTTATATCAGCTAAGATTCCTGCACAAAAAAGCCCAATAGCAAAAAAGATTTGAGCTGAAAATGGAATACCTTTTACGTCGTCGACCGATTGCCGTGCAATAATACTAAAATTAAGACTGATAATGAATAACATTAAGACCGTGGAAACGATTAGTTCAATTGCTATATATGATTGCGTAGTTTGTTGTATCGGTGACGAGGCAACCCTGTTCGTCGATTTATACGTTGGTTTGAAAGACAGATATAGAGAAAGAAATATCAAAGCTAAAATACAAAAATGGTTGATTATATCCAATTCATCATATTGCCTTATAAAATACTTGAAAAAGACCGCTATGCAGGTAACTGCTCCAACAATTCTTCCTGCAAAAGGATTTCCGGAAAAAGCCAACGCAGTGGAGTAGTGTATCGAGCCTCCAATGTATCCATATGAAATGGTAGCTGCATAACAGCTTAATAAAGAAATAGAAGATTGGGAATTAAAAGCTATAATCGTATATAAGATTAGAAATAGAAAACAAACTATCATAAATATAATTCGTCTGCTGTCTTCGTTCGTGCATATTTTGAATACAAAGGGAAATAGTAGATAACCAATAGCGATACAGATTAGCGCTAGAGGATACAGCATCTTCTCCCCATAAGGATTACCAATATGAGCAATTAATTGTTCGTTTACTATATGAAATCCGAAGTAAAATAGGAAAAATAGCAATATTTGTAGAGTCAGCTGTTTCTCCTTTTGGAATGAAAAGAATGACATATTCATGTGCTCACCTTCTAAGCAAATATTGAAAAGGCTAAAAAAGTCCATATATATTTTATTGCAATAGCCAAAATACGTCCATGGTAAATGATAGGAATGAAAATGTTCTCAATGAGATATTAAGTAGAGAGTTTGATAAGGAGAAGAAAGGAAGCATTACTCTTTTTCTAGAAAAAAAGGGGATAGGTAGAACCGTGTGGAATTTTATTTCTACACAGATATTTAAAGGGGTGTAAAGAAGATGGATGACAGTTTAAGAGAAAGATATGGAGCTTATGAGGTACCAGATGAAGTTTATCAGCTATTTGATTTAGAGAGAGAACTAAACAGCATGGATTTAACACTTGATAGTATAGGATTTCAACCTTGTTTTCACAATTTTTCTTACTCGATTACCCCTCCTGATTTAATTCCTTTTGCACATACAGGAGGGGGTGGCACTCACTTTGGTTTCTTAACGGATTTTGGGGAGGCGCCTAATTTAATGGAAGCTCCAATAGTCTGTGTCAGCCCTACGAATGATCCTCCCATAAGATATATGGCACAAAATCTGCATGAGTTTTTGGATTTGGTTTCGTCTGTTCCGCATGCAGATATATTAGAAAGTATATGGACAAATCCTGAAGAAGAACATATCCAGAAGGTTATAGCGGAGTTTGGTGAGTATGATACAGCTGAATGGAAGGGGAAATGTGATAGGATTTTCGAGTGTTTCAGAGACAAGTTTCAAACTAGCCAAGTGGATATAGGAACCTATTTACAAGGAACATTGAAAAAACGCGCTGATACTATTTTGATTTCTACCTTAGATGGATTAGGGATAATAGGTAAAGATGAGATTCGTGTGAGTAGCAATCAATACCCATTTGACATGAATAAACTGATAGATAAAGAAGACTTTAAAAAAGTAGATGACTATGTAAAGGGGCTTAGTAGAGCAGAGAAACTAGCTTTTATTCGAGATGCAAACTATCTGGTCGTACTTACTCCAGACTACCAAGAGAAGTTCTTTTCCTATATTATCGAGCTCATGCGATCATTAGATCTTCATAATGAAGTAGAAAGAATGAATAGATGAGTTTGAGTCCCTATTGAATGTGTCTAACCAAAAAGAAAAGGCCTGGATATCCCCAAGACCAAAGAAGATTATATTTATTTACAGAGTGCATCTCTCTACTTGTTCTCTTAACAGCTCCAGGTTGGTTTTTACACTTTTAGAGACTTCTAAAGTTTCTTCAATAGCGTTTGCTTTTTCACCAGATAGCTGATTAATGATATCTGCAAAGATTAATTCCATTTCCTCTAGATGGGCTGTAGCTGCAAGATTGTATAAACGAACATTTTGATAATTTCCTTCTTCGAAAATTGCAGTATCGATATAAGGCTTAAAGTTTTCAATCATTGCAGGTATATTATCTCCCAATCTACCAAGCCCCTGACTTAGACTAGCTGTTATCTCTTCAGCCTCTTTCAATGGCTCTAAAGCATCGTTTGCTGCTTTCTTCACTCTCTGCTCATAATCGGTAAACAAGCTAAGCAGTAGGGTTACTGGGCTTCCATAAATGGCAACGTTTTTTGCGGCCTGTACTGCAATGATAGCCGTATTGACTGCCAGATTTGTTGATTCGGTAATAGTTTTTAGGAATAACACGATTGGTTGGACAATAGCGTTTAGGCTAGATTTTATTTGACTATGGGCCAGTTCAACTTGCATCTCCTTTATAGCGGCTCCAATTTTCAAGTAAGGAGATGATTCAATCGTGAATATATCCGTTTTACGAATAGGATTCACCGCATATTCCATGGAACCGCCCCCGCTGATTGCACTAGCAAGTCTACGGTCTTGGGTATGGAAGGAGGTAGCCACGTCATGTACCTGTGTTTGATAATCCGTTAATTGTCTGTATACATCCTCTTTGTTCTTGTTAATAATGCTGTAATGAGCATTAAACTCATCTACGACAGCATCTATGAAAAAATCTGTTCCTCCTTGAAATAATTTTGGTATCTCTTGATACACTATCTGATGGAGGAAGCTAGTTAATAGATCGATACTTTCCTTGATTTGATTCAGGAAGTTTCTAATTGGTGCAAATAAGGTTTCTACACTGATATCTGTATTGGTAATATACTCAATTAGTTCCGCAGGCTTTGAATTTAATACGGCATTTAGAAATCTGCATTTTTCTTCTGCCACGTCTACCACGGAGATTAATTCGTCAATAAATGCCTTGATAATTGCTCCTGTATCCGAAATGCCGTTAAAGACAGGATCAACTGCTAACTCATCAAATAATAGCTGGAACGCATCCTGTAATTGATTGACACGTTTAGAAAAGTTTGCACTTTCATTTTCTACTATAGCTACAGAGTTTCCTAGATATTCACGTACGTTGGTTATTTTACCGGTAACCTGATTCTGAATACCTGCAGCCAGCTTAAGCATATTTTCCTCATTGATTTCAATTTTGGGAGTAAATCCACTATAAAGAGGCGTCCCAGTCCAAAGACTAGTAACGACATGATCATCAGCACCTACGTGAATAAAACCGTGACCTGGCTGGCCCTTCACACCAACTTCTACCTTGAAGCTGCCGTCTTCTGCCATCTCCACGTACCCAGTATGGTTGCTAGTAAAATAATCAAAGCCAGGTAAGCCATTGTTTATGTGATACTTGTTACCAGGTATTCTATCGCCTAATCCTAAACTCTCCTCTGTACTAGTAAGGAAATCATATTTACTGTAGTAGTTATGGATATGAGAATAGTCTCCCTTTGGATCAATCATTCCTCCTGGAAGAATGGCTGGATTCAATGTGACTGCTCTCACCTGAGGATTATCAACCGCTACAGCATTTGTTAGTGCGCCACCCAGGGAATTACCTGTTACAGAGGCCACGGGTCCAAAATTCTCATTTACATAGTCAAAGTATTCTTGCGCATCCTTTAGCTGTTGAGGGGTTACATCTCCAACTAACTTGGAGTTGGTAAGTAACCAGTCTTCTTTTAATTGATCACTTCCTACGAAGACGAGAGTGATTTCATTTGTTTCTTCGTTTTTCACCGTAAGTGCATCAAGACCTGATATTCCATCATAATCGGTATCTATTACTTTAAATAATTTTCCGTTAACTTCTATGTTTTCATGTCTTACAGGATATTGATAGGCGTGGAATCCTGCTAATTCAACTAATTCTAGATCAGTTGTATTAACATTAGAAATTTGATTTATATTGATAGCAGACATTTGAACCTTCTCCTATTCTTTTAAAATAGAATCTCTTGATGATATTGTGTTAGCTTTAGTAGCATTGGCAACTACTGCGTTAATCAAATTATCATGTAACTCAAGCCAATACGAACCAGGTGGTATGTTGTCCATCGCTTGAATATCTGAAATAATTTTATTGTAAATATTTTCATCAGGTACTTGGTTGTCTTCGCTCATATATAGCGTAATAGCTATTGTGATTTTCTCTGGCTTGAAGTAATCGTGCAACTTTGTTTTTATCTCTTCTTTTGTAACGTTTGGATTATCCAAATATAAACTAAGTGGTGCTTCTTTGTTAATCTCGTCAGTTTCTACAAAATAGTAAGGAGTGGAATACCTATTACCTCCTACTCTTTCTACTGCTTCCATTCTAAGTCCGGTAACTGGGTTTTCATCAACTAATTTCTTTAAATAAGCATCTAGGTTTGCAAACTCTTCTTCATATATCATGGCGTACATCGCAGTTACTATAGCTCTTTCAACTTCTCCTTCCTGAGTGAATACATTATCTGTTTTAAGTATTTTATTACGTACATCGATAGGAACAACGGCAAATGTATAAAAGTGTGGTTCCCCGATCGATTCTACATAAACAGCCGCACCATCGACTGCTGGATGAATAGCATGTACCTTTACCTCGGTCTTGTATTTATTTTGAAAAAAATTAACCACTGCTTCTTCAATTTCTTTTTCTTTCCCTACAATAAAATCCTTAGTACGTTCACTGTTTCTTAAAGCAAAGCCTTCTCCAGTGTAATCTTGAACTCGAACGAAATTCTCGGCCTTAAGTTTAATGTTGGCTTTACTAAAAATTTCTTTTTCTTCTTTTTCTTCCGTCTCATTTCCATTGGTAGTCATGCTACATCCTCCTAAAATTATAGTTAAGCAAATAAAGGGTATTATTTTTTTCATCTCTCATCCTCCTACATGGAGCATTATCTATCTGAGTCTCCAAATTGTACCATTTCTACTAATTGTATTAAAAGATGAAGACATATCAAATTAAAAAACGAACTTTTCCCACTAGTTTCGTAAAAACAGTAAGAAGGTTGTGAAAAAACGCTTTGTCTTTTATTGCCTTAAAGGACTTTTGATTTGGTGGGGGAGGGGAGAAAGTTCCTAAAGAGTTATTGTAAAATACTTTGAAGGAAAGCTTTTGAAAACTAAGATATTTCTCCTTATTTTTAATGTTAAATTGTAATAAAAGAAGGAAGAAAATCGAATTAATAACTTGTGTTTCCATCGGGTATATATAAAAAAGGAAAATAGGCTTACTATATATGGGGTTTTTAGGTCTAAATAAGAGTTGTATCAGGTGTGAGGAGCTTCATAAAAAGTGAGGGATTACGCAGGGAAAAAACAATTATTCTTTGTAATTATTACTTTGAAAATAGGTATATATATGAAATAAAATGTATCTTAAGTCATGTCTAACTTTTTTATTATGGGGGTATGCAGAGAATATATATAATGCATTTAACATTATATGTTAGCTATTTTACATATTACCCACATTAAAAAGAGAGAGTGAGAGTTGAATATGTTTAAAACATATGAAGTAAAGCCATTTTTTGATGAAATGTTAGATGCAAATGGGGAGCCAAAAGAGCATTACCAACAATTTTATAAAAAGCTCCAGCAGTTTACGGATGAAGAGCTTAGGGAAAAGCATGATACAGCACAACTTACGTTTCTTCGACAAGGTATCACCTTCACTGTGTATGATAACAATTTAGATACGGAGCGAACCATGCCGTTTGATTTTGTTCCTATCATTATTCCTCCTGAAGACTGGAAGGTGATAGAGAGTGGCATGATCCAGAGAACAGAAGCGTTGAATTGTTTCCTCGATGATATTTACCACGAACAAAGAATTATTAGAGAAGGTATTGTTCCTATCGAATTAATAGAAAAAAACCCTTATTACTTCCATGAGCAAGTCAAGGGGGTACATGTCCCTTTAAATAACCATATATTCTTAGCAGGAATTGACCTGATTCGTGATGAGGCAGGAAAATATTTCGTACTGGAGGATAATCTTCGAAATCCTTCTGGTCTTTCGTATGTTTTTCAAAATAGGTATGTGATGAGACAGGTATACCCAGAGTTTTTTGAAAACCATTGTGTGCAAACGCTGGAAGATCAGGTTACTTATTTATATGAGGCCATCGCTCAGCATGCACCTGACGGGGTAGAAAACCCTAAAGTCGTACTGTTAACTCCTGGTATGTATAATTCTGCCTACTATGACCATGTCTTTTTAGCTCAGCAAATGGGATTAGAGCTAGTAGAGGGGAGAGACTTGGTGGTAGTGGAAGATGTTGTGTTTATGAAGACGATACATGGTCTTGAAAAAGTAGATATTATTTATCGACGGATAGATGATGACTTTTTAGATCCTCTTGAGTTTCGCGCTGACTCTACATTAGGGGTAGAGGGGCTTCTCCAAGCGTATAGGCTAGGGAACGTGTCTATTTTAAATGCGATTGGGAACGGGGTAGCTGATGACAAGGCAATCTATACGTATGTACCTGATATGATTCGCTATTATTTAGGCGAGGAGCCAATTATCGATAATGTAACGACCTATAGATTAGATGATAAAAAACAGCGTGAATGGGTATTAGAGCATTTAGATGAGCTGGTTATCAAAAATGTGGGGGCTTCTGGTGGATACGATATGTTGATTGGGCCACATGCCACTGTGGAGGAGAGAGAAAAGTTCAAAAGAAAAATTTTAGCTTCTCCTTATCAATATATTGCTCAGCCTGCAATTAAGCTCTCTAGGGCACCAGCTTATCAAAACGGCGAATTTTACCCTTGTCATATTGACTTACGTGTTTTCGTCATGAGAGGGGAAGAAACGCATGTATTTCCTGGAGGACTTTCTCGAGTGGCATTAAAGAAAGGATCACTTGTTGTTAACTCCTCTCAAGGTGGAGGCGGAAAGGATACATGGGTGATGAAGTCAGGAGGAATGGAAGAATGCTAAGTAGAGTTGCAGACTCACTGTACTGGATGTCTAGAAATTTTGAAAGGGCACAGCAGAATGCTAGAATACTAGACGTTCATTTAACGCAAATTGTGGAAGCAGCAGGTGATGAGCTTGCTAATCAAGAGCATTGGCGATTAATTTTTAATATTTGTGCAACCGAAGAAGAGCTTGAACGATTAAAGGGTGAGGGCAAAGGAGAAGATGAGCTTCTTACTTACCTTGCTTTTGATGTGAACAATCCTAATTCTCTTTATAATTGTGTGTGCATTGCACGAGAAAATGCCAGGCTGACACGCGATCATATTCCTAACGAATTATTTGAAATTTGGAATGATACTTATTTATTTGCAAGAGATGCAAAGAAGGAAACATATTCTCGTCAAAATTTAAAGGGTTTCCTGCGGAGTATCCGGATGGCTGCACTCACTACTCATGGGATTATTGATTCAGCGATGACCAGAAATATACCATATCAAATCATCAAGATTGGTCGTTGGCTAGAAAGAGCGGAGAAAACGGCAAGAATATTAAATGTCGTCTGTGAGCAAACAAAAGAAACGCAGCTCCTTTATAAGCATGAGGATTACTATGCATGGCTTTCTGCTCTACGGATGTTAAATGGTTATGAGGCTTATCTGCGGGTTAACAGACCAAAAATGGATCCAAAGACCATTCTTACTTTCTTACTTACCGATGAGTCGTTCCCGAAATCTATTCGCTATAACATTCATCACGTCAGAAGAGCTGTGGAGATTTTGGAGAAAGCACAGAAGGAGTCGCAGGCTGCAGAACTTTATTTCCCTCTAGATGAGCTACAGCGTGACTTCAATGAAATATCGATACAAGAACTAGATTCAGAGGATATGCTAGAGTTTTTAAATCGTTTTCAAAATAAATGTAACGAGATAGGCGAAACGTTTTCAAAAACCTATTATTTAGTGGAACCCACTCAAGAAGAAAGAAAGAAGCAAATTATCCAGACGGAAGCTAGAACAAAATTAATGGATAAGGCATCCTCGCTGAAATACAAAATTGTGCATACGAATATCTTTCAGTATGAGTCGATGGTAGACCAAAGCATGAATTCTATAAGGTTGAAGCCAAGGACTGATGAGTGTCAGCGCCTATTATCCTACCGAACGGATATTACCCCTGTTACCTTGACAAAGGAACATGTGGATCTATGGGGGAACACGGTAGAATCCTTTTATATAGCAGAGAAGCATAATCATCTAGAAGTACAAACTACTTCCATTGTAAGTATCCAAAAAAGTCCATGGGTTCATCGAATTGATTATTCACCTGAAATGCATGCAATTTTTCACTCTAGCTTGTTTAAAAGCCATTATCTTTCTTATTTAAGTAATACGGGGTACACATACTTGACTCCCGAACAAATAGCCAGAGTAGATGCTGCATTAGGAGAGATGTTTAATCCCATCAAATATGCGATAGATGTGATGGGCTACTTGTACAATTACTTTACATATGATGGCTCAGAAACAGATGTCTCTACAAAAGCCCAGGAGTCCTTCGACTTAAAAAAAGGTGTCTGTCAGGATATTAGTCATGTGATGCTTGGAATATTGCGTGCTAAGCACATACCTGCTCGGTACGTAAGTGGCTATCTCTATGTAGGAGAAAACTCAGCATTAGTTGGGGATGCAGCAAGCCATGCATGGGTAGAGGTCATGGTGCCAGGTATTGGATGGGTTGGTTTGGATCCAACGAATAATGTAGAAGCATTGGAAAATCATATACGAGTTGGTGTTGGACGAGATTACGGAGATGTTAGTCCAGTGCAAGGAGTATACCGAGGCGGCAGTCACGAGCTGGATGTCAAGGTTTCGGTTAGCTTGATCGAGTAACGAGACGCAGTCTAATCTCAAAGGCGAAAGTAATTAGTCTGGAACAATTGCCAAGCTATCAAGAAAATTTTCGAAGCACTCTTAAAAAGAGGAAGGGACAAAACTTTTTCTTTCATCATAGGTGCTAATCTTGTTAAATTTTATTAATCAAATTTTTAGTTTTAGTAGGTAACAATAATTGGTTCGGAGCAGCGTCGGCGACTCCTGCAGGAGCAAGGTGGTAGGTAAGACAGCACAGCCACGCGCGTTAGCGATGGGTGCTGGCTTACCACGCCCCTGCGGAAAGCGTCCGACGATGCGGAGAACCTAAGGTTCAAAAAAAGAGAGCAGTTATGATTCTAATAGTAATAGTAATAGAATCATGACTGCTTCTCATTATTTCGTCCTAGCTTTTTTTATCTTATAGAGATTTTAAGTGATACCATAACATATTGATAAAGATTTTTGCTTGATTTTCCATTGGTGATTTACTAAAAGTTATGAGAAAAGGCTTTAATAATGGTTGAATGACACATTTTCGAATTCTCTTCTGTTGCAGCTCATTTATAATGGCATCATAAAGATCCTGCTGCTCGATTGTAAAATTACTTTCTTCTTTTAAGAGAGCAGCCATATCTAAAAGCTCCATAATACTTATAGGCTTTCGATCCACGTTCATTTTTAATAAGTGAATAGCTGTAGGGTCTAGTAGTCTCTTATCATCCTCCATCATAGTTGGTAGGATTTGCTCTATATAAGAAAGTAATACATCTACAATTTGTGAAGTAGGTAAACGAGTGTTAGAAATCTTCATACTAAACATAATATACTGCATCATTCCATGGAATAAAACGGAGCATTCAAATGCATAATCCCGCGTATGATCTCCGAATACTTCTGTAAATCTATTAGCTAACCATTCCATTTCATACATTCGATGGTGCATGACTAATTTCTTTAACTCAATTTCATTAGAATTTAATATTGCTTCAAAAAGTGTGCTGAGCTTTCGTTCTTCATTTAATTGAATTAATAGAGATATCTGTTCTATAAGAATACCTCTATCCATTTCATCATTGCCGACTAGCATTTCCAGTCTTCTTTGACTTGCGTCATATCGAAGACCTTCTAAAATCTCTGCAATACAATCGTTTTTAGAAGAGAAATAATTATAAAAAGTTCCCTTTGAAATATTTGATTGTTCAATAATATCTTGAATAGAAGTTTGCTGAATTCCTTTTTCAACAAAAAGCTTCAAGGCTACTTCTGCTACGTGTCTTTTACGTCTACTCATAATTCCTCCACTAACACCTGATAAGCTTAGTATAAGCGTTGTGAAGGTGTTTCTCAACTGAATTAAACTACTAGTACAAAACCATTGCATTAAATGAACTTGTAGTTTAATATAGTTCGAGTGAAGAAATAAATATATAAAAATGAATAGAGGGTAAAAGAGAAAATGGGTTCAGAAGATCAAAATAAAAAGTCTGCCATGTTGATGATTGCGGTTTTATTCGTTGGTGCATTTGTTTCCTTTTTGAATAACTCGTTATTAAATGTTGCACTTCCATCCATCATGGCTGATTTAAATAAAGACTATTCTACAGTTCAGTGGCTAGCTACAGGCTATATGCTTGTAAGTGGGGTATTAATACCAGCCTCTGCATTTTTAATTAGAAGATTCTCCAACCGGGGATTATATATTACCTCCATGGCTATTTTTACAATTGGTACAGCGATAGCTGCGTTTGCCCCTAACTTTGGTGTGCTATTAGCTGGTCGAATGGTTCAGGCTGCTGGTTCATCGGTTATGGGACCGTTGCTTATGAATGTAATGCTTGTTACTTTTCCACGTGAGAAACGCGGAACGGCTATGGGGATTTTTGGTTTAGTTATGATTACGGCTCCTGCAATCGGTCCGACTCTATCTGGATATATCGTGGAGTATTACGATTGGCGTCTGCTTTTCCAAATGATTCTGCCTCTTTCTGTAATCAGCTTGATTTTATCAGTTTGGAAAATGCGTAATGTGATGGATACAGACAAAAATGCGCATATTGATTATCTGTCTGTTATTTTATCCACATTAGGTTTTGGTGGGATTTTGTACGGAGTCAGCTCTGTAAGTACTACTGGTTGGACAGATCCATTGGTACTCACTACTTTAATCGTTGGAGTAATTAGCTTAGGTACATTTATTGTTCGCCAGTTAAAAATTAATGATCCACTAATGGACTTACGTGTATATAAATATCCGATGTTTGCCTTAGCTTCTGTTATTGCAATTGTTAACTCAGTAGCAATGTTCTCAGGAATGATTTTAACTCCTGCCTATGTACAAAATGTGCGTGGAATATCACCACTAGACTCTGGTTTAATGATGCTTCCAGGAGCTATTTTGATGGGGATTATGTCCCCGATAACGGGAAGACTGTTTGATAAAATGGGTCCCAAGATACTAGGTATAACTGGATTGATTATTACTGCTATTTCTACTTATGCATTGTCAAAATTACAATTAGATTCCTCATATGCATATATAGTCTCCATATATACAACGCGTATGCTTGGTATGTCACTAGTAATGATGCCAATTATGACGAATGGATTAAACCAGCTGCCAAATCGTCTTAATCCACATGGTACTGCTGTAAACAATACAACTCAGCAAGTAGCTGGTGCGATTGGTACTGCTGTGCTCGTAACGGTGATGAATACGGTGACTGAAAATGAAGGACTAAGATTAATGTCTACAGTAGATCCTACTGCATTAACTGAGCAAACACAGGCTTTACTTGGACAACAAGCATTGCTATCAGGAATCCAATATTCTTTCTTGATTGCCTTAGCGATGAATGTCATTGCTTTAATTCTTGCTTTCTTCTTAAAGCGAGTAGATGTTAGCCCCGAGGCTCTTCGAAGAATAGAAGAAGAAAATCCAGCAAAAAAATAATACAAGGATGAAAACCTCTTAGCGCAGAGCTAGGAGGTTTTTTATGTTTTCTTTCTATTAATAATGTTCAAGTTATAGGGTTGAAAAGAATGGGAAGGGGTAAAGGAGGATAGACAATTAAAAAATGAGGAGGATGCATCTATGAATCACTTAAAGGCAATTATTCTAAAGTTTTTTATGCTGGCTATAGTACTACTTGTTGTTTTGACACTATTCTTTAATGTTGAGATCATGGACTCTATTTGGACAGCGCTCGTCCTAACATTTTTCGCTTATGTACTAGGCGATTTACTTCTATTTCGAATGGCCGCAAATCGATCAGGTCAAACAATACGTAATCTGATTGCTACAATTGGTGACGTTGTGATAGCATTTCTAACGATTTGGTTTATGCTTGTGGCTTTAACTGATGCAAATGAAAATCTAGCATTAGCATCACTCATTTCTGCAATAGCCATTGGAGCAGGAGAATGGGTCTTCCATTTATACTTAGATAAGTATGTATTTAAAGGGAGAGACCCGGTTGGTGATAAAGTTGATGAAGTTTCAGCAAAAGCCCCTGATATAGTAGATCACAATAAACTTTAATAGAAAAGGCAGCTGGATCTTATAGAAAAGGTTTCAGCTGCTTTTATTTATAGGTGCATTGGTAATTTTCTTTTTTGTAATTTGCCGACGGAGCTATAGGGCAGCTCTTTGACGAATATAATTTCCCTCGGTAATTGAAACTTAGCAAGTCTTGGCTTTAACCATTCCTTCAGCTCCGTGGTAGACATACTATTCTCCATGGTTGGTTGGATATACGCTACCAGCTTCTGCCCATATTCCTCATCTTCCATTCCAACTACTGCTACGTCTTCTATAGATGGATGGGTAAGAATAACATGTTCTATTTCGGAAGGAAAGATGTTTTGCCCAGCTGATATGACCATTTCATCCTGTCTTCCCTTTAGATAGAAGAGACCATTCTTATCCTTATATCCTAAGTCGCCAGTTTGAATAAGCCCATTTGTTTTATTTTTCATCGACCATTTGTTTTGAAAGCATAGCTGTCCAAGACTTCCATCAGGTAGCTCCGCCCCTTCTTCATCCACTATTTTAATCGTTGTTCCTTTAATAGGTCTTCCTATTGTTTCGGGAGAAAGAGCTAAATCCTTCGGTGTTGCTATTAGATTTAGACCTGCCTCAGAGGTGCCATATAGGTTGTACAGTACATCTCCGAGTGCTTTCTTTGTTCTTTCTATTAAAATGGGTGAAAGCTTTGCTCCCCCTGAAGCTATACAGCGGAGGGGAGCTAATGCTTGTTCATTTGTATCAAGCAATCTGTACACCATAAGAGGTACTACGGTGATGACTTGTACTTGATGAGTTTTTATAAGCTGACAGGCTTCTTTAGGATGAAATTTTTTAGTAATAACAATCTTCTTACCTAATGCAAAGAACACTAATAAGATGGCGATGCCATAGCCATGAAAAATAGGTGTAGCAATATAGGCCGTATGGTAGGAAGGGAGCTTTAGGCGTTCTATTAATGCAAGAAAAGGCGGAAGAAAATTAGTGACAGAAGGCTGGTGTACCACTTCCTTTGGCGCACCAGTTGTTCCACCTGTGAGGAGAACAATTCTACTGCTTGATGATTTCGGTAGTGAGAGTGACAGAATCTCCTGTTGAACAGGCTGTGTGCTTATAATTTTTTTATTAGAGAAGCGAGCTTCCTCCACCAGATAGGTAAACTCTGGGTCGTAGATGAACAGGTCAAACTTATGTATACTATTCTGTTGGTTAAATTGTTTAGCGCTCATTGCTGTATTTAATAAATAGATGGTAGCTCCAAGTCGAGAAGCAGCAAAAAGATAGCGAATAAATGAAGCGTGATTATTACAAAGGAATGCCACTTTTTGTTTTTCTTGAAGATTGAATTGTACCTTTAAATAGGCAGCCAGAGAATGACTTTGCTCATATAAGTCACTATAAGTAAGCTTCTCCTGGTCATCTACGAGAGCTACTTGGTCTCCACGCATCTTATTTGCTAAATAGAGGAGAAGCGTAAGGTTGACTCCATGTTTATAGAGATAAGAAAGAGTGCTAGCTATCCCTTTCGGTGAAAGAATACGCATATTACGTAGAGCTTTTAGAAGGCTTGTTAGCATGGGTATCTTTCTCCTTTTTTCCTTATTTGGCTAATTTTCTTTCAATTAATCCTCTAAAAACAAGAGAGCCAATCTCTCCAAAAATGGACCACCAAGGCTTGTAAATTCTTTTTTTGGTATATAACATACTAGCTATAATTTTCGCAACATGATCTGGTCTCATCGCTGGGGTATTCCGATAAGAATCTGTCGGCTCAATCATAGGAGTTTTAACTAAGGGTAAGTAAAGAGATGATGTAGTAATTCCCTTCCTATTAAGCTCTGGTGAACTAGCCCGGAACCAAGTATCAAATGCTCCTTTAGAGGCTTGGTAAGCCGCCCAATTAGGGAAGGGGAGCAGTAGAGCGTTAATAGTTGAGACATTGACTATATGTCCTTCTTCCTTTTCGAGCTTAGGCAAAATGGAAAGTAATAGCTGTACGGGCGCAAAGTAATTAATGGCCATTGTTCTGGTAAAATCATGAGTCCGATCTAACGAGTCGAATATTGCTCTGTTAATTGATAACCCTGCATTACTAACAAAGACGTGAATAGGCTGCTTTTCGAGCACCTTTAACGTCCTTTCCATCTCTTCTTCTTTTCTTAAATCTGCAGAAATTACTTCAATGGTAGAAGGGTATTCCTTCATCTCTTCTTTTATTTGAACGAGCAGGTGCTCCCGACGAGCTATTAGAATCAGTTTAACCGGATATTCTGCTAAGAGATATGCGAGCTCTCTTCCAATTCCTGAGCTTGCCCCTGTTATAAGGATGGTTTTTCCGTTAATCGCTTTATGTAGCTTGTCTGCTTGGATACGTGTTGAAGGGAACAGTATTCTCTCTAAAAAACGATATGTATGCATGTCGTTTAATCCTTCCAATTTTTATCTAGTTTATCATAGTTTTGGTATTTGAAAAAGTTCGTCAAAACGAAAAGGAGGTGTCTCATAAGTAAAAAACTTATGGACACCTCTTCTTACTTTGACAAATAACTGCTCTGTAACATTGCTCCTGTGGTGGTCGCATCAAAATGCCGCCATCCTCGTCACAAGGAACCGTCTCAAAATGACTTTTCAGACGGCCCCTTTCTATCACGTTAGCCATTCATTTTATGCTTCGACTATTCGTTTGTCTATCCTAAATTGTTCTTCTTGTTCTTCTTGTTCTTCCTTTGTATACTCCTTCATGGAAATACCGGTAATTCCGTATAGAAGATTGAATAACGGAGTAATCATAGCTAGGAAGCAAAAAGGTAAGTAGGTTAAAGTAGGGACCCCTAAGGCAGTAGCTGTAAAGACTCCACTTGCCGTCCGTGGTAATAAAGCACAGCCTTGAGTTGCACAATCTTCCATGGTCCTGGATAGGTTTTCAGGCTTTAAATTAAATTTGTCATATAACGGTCTCATAAAAGTGCCTGTCATAACACCGGCAAAGGAAAACGTACCTCCGAGACCCAGGGTGAAATAGGACATAATCATGGTTACAAAAACTAAAATCCCTCTACTTCTAATAGCACCAACGATTGAATTGATGATCGTGACTAATACTCCAGAGGCATTCAGGAGTCCCCCAAGACCAAGAGCAAATAAAAAGATAGCAACCATGGGCAGCATACTAACTAGTCCACCTCTTTGAAGAAGTGTGTCTACTGCTTCAATCCCAGATTCTACAAAGAAACCAGTATATAAAATTTCAAAAATAGAAGTAAGAGACACTCCCTGGTAAACTACGGCTACTACTGCCCCAACCAATCCACCTATTAAAACAGAAGGTATAGCTGGACGCTTTGTAATTAATAGAATAAATAAGACAATTGCCGGTAAAAAAGCAAAGATTCCTAGTCCGAAGTTATTATATAAATAATTGGTTAGGAGAGTAACTTCCTCAGAGCTGACGGTTGCTACCTGTATGTTCAGACCAATGACTGTAAAAATAATGGCTGTTACGATATAGGCTGGAATCGTCGTCCATAGCATGTGTTTTACGTGCGTGAACACATCAATTCCTACTACAGCAGCTGCAAGATTTGTGGTATCCGAAAGCGGAGATAACTTATCACCAAAATATGCACCACTGACTATAGCACCAGCTGTCATTGCAATTGGCACTCCAAGACTATGACCGACACCAATCATTGCAATTCCGGCAGTTCCAAGCGTTGCCCAAGAGGAACCTGTAGCCATCGATACAACGGAACAAAACAATAATGCGGTAACTAGGAAAAACTGTGGGGAGATTGCCTGTATTCCATAATAGATTAAAGCTGGAACGGTACCGGCTGCCATCCAGGCTCCGATTAGTATACCAACAGTGATTAAGATAAGAGAGGGCTGAAGGGCTTTTAACATGGAGGTAAACATTGTTTTCTCAACTTCTTTATAGGTAAAGCCAAGCCTAAACATAAACGGTATGAGTGTAAATAAGGCTAGAAGCAGCATGATTTGTATCGATGCTTTAAATGCTATAAGACCGACAGAGATGATGAAGACCATTAAGAGCAGGATAAAGAGGGAATACGACAAGGATGGTTTTCTTATTTCTTTATTCATATAATCACTCCTCTAATTTGATAGGGGACAAAGGGTTATCATTAAATACCCTTTTTCGAATATAAAAAACATGAAAAATCTAAAAATTATTGTAACTGATTGGATGGTAGAGGAGTCTAATTCTACAAGTATATCTAGAAGGGCTACAGAGGAGGAAGTACATGAAAAATTACCTATTACTCACTAGTCTGCTATGTTTAGTTTCTGCCTGTAACCCCGTCACACCAAAAACACAGACATTAGAGGCTTTTATAGAAGAACAAGGTCTCACAGAAATAGACCGAGTCATTATTCAAGACGGTTCCACTGGGGAAGCTAAGACCTTACAGGACCCGGAACAAATAGAAGAGTTTTTATCTTTAATTAAAGATATAGAATATATTCCACAAGAAAACCAGGATGGTCGGGTCGGGTGGCGTTATCGTATCAGGTTGTTCGAGCAATTGAATGAGTTCGATTTTACGCTGAGTGAAATAGACGGCGTCTACTATGATTCTGAACCAGATATCTATCCGATTGTAGAAGAGTATTATCAAAAGCTAGAAGTCACCTCATAAAAAGATATGGAGAAAGCAAAAAAAGCATTTACTATATAACAACGTAAATGCTCTCTTCTCATGCTGGTTCTCACTATTTTGGAGTCTACCTGTAATAAATAATAAGTACTAGTGCTTCCATAGTTTCTCATATTTTTATTTCTGTGCGCTCATCCAACTTTAACACCATTCATAGTAGCTCGATATGTTTGAGGATAGAATCTACTTCATTTTGATATTTTTTTAATCCTTTCTCTGTTGCATAATCGTCTACATATCTTATTCCTTCTAAAACATCTACTAATAATATTTCTTTCATCCTTTATCTATCTGCATCCACATATAAAATCGGCCATCCATACTTATATATTCCTTTACCAACAACAAACTCTCTTGCAAGTCTTCCGTTTATTGATTTCTGTCAGCTGCTATATCTTCCATTGGACGTCCATACTACAAGAAACGGTGAAGAGGGCTAGTCAGAAGATAGACTCACTTTACGAGAAAAACATTTACAATAATCGGAATATTTTAGAATTTGAATGCATATATATGATAGATATGTTTTTTCAAAGAGAGGGTGGAGGGGAAACTGTGTTACTTAATGATTGCTCTTTATCGAAAAAAGAATAGGGAAACTGAGCAATCATAAAAAGAGATTCAAATGGTAAGAGAAAAATATATAGGGGGATTTATATGTTAAAACCAAAAAAGATAGGAATTTTAGTGACGGCCTCAGCATTATCTATTGGAATGTTTATGACACCAGCAAGCGCAACTTCGGTACTAGGACAATCGGAAAAAGTACTTAATCAAGTGGCTGTTGCCCAATCGACGTTTTCGAAGGCGGACCTCATTAAAAAGTTCCGCTCTCTTTTCCCAGATTTTGCATCGGTAAAAGAAAATGAATTTACTATGCATAGTGGAACCTATTATCCGGAGGATGGTATTACCAGGTATAATCTCTCTTTTACTCAAACGATTGATGGAAAGAGATATCATGGAAACGTAAGCTTCTACGGTTCGGATCTAGAAATTGAGCATTTTTCCTATTCTCCGCCAACTACTGCTGACTCATTATTCCCAGCTAAATATTCAAAAGAGGAAGCACAGCAAAAAGCGGTTGATTTTGTAAAGAAATTCTTTAAGAATGAAAATTATCAGCTAGATACAAATCAATACAATTATTACCCAACAAGAATTCTAACAGAGCCTATTTCTTATTCATTTTCGTTCTCTAAGACAGAGAATGGCATCCCACTTTCTGATCAGCGAGTGGATGTAAGTATTTTAGGAAATGGGGATGTCACTAGCTTATACCGTTATCCTACCAAAGTAGAAAAGCATACATTTGATTCAGTGAAGAATGTGAAGGACAAAAACGCTATTTTAAAAAGCTGGAAGGAGAATCTTTCAGTCGAGCTACAATATAGAATTGATTACGATTATAGAACTGGAAAGCCAAAGGTAAACTTGGTGTATCAACCAAACCCTAATCTGGTTGGTAATCATGCATTAAACGGAAAATGGTATGATGGCCAGGAATTCCTAAATACTTATCCAAAAGCGAAGAAGCTAGAAAAAATCGTAGAGAAGGCACTGCCTGCCAAGCAAAAGGGGATTACAGTGGAGCAGGCGAAAAAAATAGCGGAAAAGATGCTGAAGCCAAATAGTGATAAAGTTACTTTTAATATTCAATCTGTCGATGAAATAGAAAATTACAACGGAAGAAGTGTTATTAGTATTTCTTATTCCTACACCACGAAAAATGGTAGAAATGGGTACGGCAGTTCCTTTGAAATTGATAAACAAACAGGCGAGCTAGTTAGCTTCTCTAGTGGGCTCCCACATATTCTTCAAGAGCTTGGGGAAAAGGTAGAGGTGAAGAAGCCTATTACGGAGAAAGATGCGTTAACGAAAGCGATGGCGTATTTAAAGGAGTGGACACCATCTATTCTACATGATTTTGCAAAGCCATCAGAAGATGCTTACCATGACGAACAATCTGGGACATATCATTTTAACTTCCCTCGAATAGTGAACGGGCTTAAGGTATCCGGTGATCAAATAAGTGTAAGTATTTCAGCAGACGGCAAATTATATAGTCTTTATACTAGCCATCAGCAAATAAGTGAATGGCCATCTATTAAGCAAGTGATCACTGCCAAGGAAGCAAAAGAAATATACACGAAAGCGTTAGATGTGAAGCTTGTTTATATGAAACAGTATTCTAGTGAGAAGAAGCACTATGATTTATTATATACACCAGTTTATAATGATAACTCTTACAATACATTGAATGCGCAGACAGGTAAATGGATTAGCTACTATGGAGATGAAAATACAACTCAGGTAACACATAGTTGGGCTGAGGAAGAGTTAAATTATTTAATTAGCACAGGTACCCTAGAAGTAAAAGATGCCAAGAAATTTAATGGGGATGCTGCTGTCTCAAAAGGAGAAGCATTAAAGACAATGATCAACTCTCTTACTTCTATTTATGGAGGGTATTATGGAGAAGAAAATCCTAATCAAGCTTTTGAAAATATCAATTCTAAGCATCCACTCTATCAAGTAGTTCAGCGTGCAGTGGAGACTGGTATTATTTCAGTTGATTCTAAAACGTTTGACGTAGATGGAAAAGTGACAAGAGAGGAATTAGCAGCTTGGTCCATCAAGGCAATGGGATTAGATGCAGCAGCTAAAAATAGCAAGATTTATAAAAACGAGTTTACAGATGCAGCGAACATTAAACCCGAATATACAGGATACGTAGCATTAGCAGATTCATTAGGATTGCTAACTGCAGAAAAAGGACAATTCAATCCAACAAAAGAAGTGACTTATGCAGAAATTGCTGTTTCTACTATTAAATTAGCTCATGCTGTTTCTCAGAAAAATAAAGGGATTAATATGTATTATTAAGATGAGCAGCCTTTCGCTAAGTGCGAAAGGTTTTTTTATTGGAAATATATATTTTCATTATATCATTTAATGCGAAATTTTTTATTGGCCTAATAAGATTGTAAAATGCCACCATCCTTGTCGCAAAGGGACCATCTCAAAATGACTTTTCAGACGGTCCCTTTTTATGTTCTTTAATACTCGTCTAAACAATATACATGACTAACGAGTAATTTTGTTGGAAAGGAGTTTGGATTTGCTAGGTAAACTTTTAAAAAGAAAATTACAGGTTATCGCCCCTGTCACGGGTCAATTGATCTCTTTAGAGGAAGTGCCTGATCCAGCTTTCAGTAAAAAAATGTTAGGAGAAGGAATCGCCATTATGCCAACGGAAGGAAAAATCTATTCGCCGGTGGATGCAGAAATTACTTATTTACCTGCAACGAAGCATGCGATTGGGCTCCGAACACGCGATGGTACAGAGTTGCTAATTCATATCGGCCTTGAAACAGTTTCTCTAAAAGGGAGAGGATTTCGCCACTTCGTCAAGCAAGGTATGGATGTCAAAGCAGGCCATATTTTAGTAGAAGTAGATTTGGATTATGTAGGAGAGAATGCCAAAAGCATAATCACTCCTATTGTTATCACCAATAGCGCTGTCCGAGAGATAACTCCTAAGAAGATTACCAACTGTACGGCTGGAAAAACGGTCATTATGATCGTTACCAAGAAATAAGGAGGTGAACAGGAAAGTAAGGAAGGCAATTATGGATTTTGCAATCATTTCTATTTTATGAGATTAGAAGTTCGGTTGAGGAGAAGGGGTTGCCTTCCGTCCTTCCCTCTTATTCGGCAAGCATAGGGTTTTGATGTTAATAAAAAATGATAGGAGTATGGATTACATGATGAGACGTATACAACGACTCGGTCGTTCATTAATGCTGCCGGTAGCAGTACTCCCAGCAGCTGCGGTATTAATGGGTATTGGGCATTGGATTGATCCAAACGGGGGGGCAGGAAATGCAATTGCAGCTTTCTTCATCAAGGCAGGGGGATCAATCATTGATAATCTTCCCATCTTATTCGCTGTAGGGGTAGCGGTAGGACTGGCGAAGGATCGAGATGGCTCGGCTGCTTTAAGTGGTTTAGTAGCTTACTTAGTTGCAACAACCATGCTTTCTACAAAAACGGTTGCATTGCTTCAAGGAGTCGATGTAGCTGAAGTAGATCCGTCTTTCGAAAAAATTGCAAACGCATTTATAGGAATTCTATCTGGAGGAATTGCAGCATATCTCTATAATCGATTTAGTCATGTGAAGCTTCCAGATTTTCTAGCCTTTTTTAGCGGTAAACGGTTAGTGCCGATTATTACTTCTGTAGTTATGTTAGTGGTCTCTGCTTTATTATTTTTCATCTGGCCAATAATTTATGGAGCATTGTTCAACTTTGGGGAAATGCTGAGTGAACTAGGAGCTGCAGGAGCAGGATTATTTGGATTCTTTAATCGCTTGCTTATTCCCACAGGACTCCATCATGCTTTAAATGCAGTATTTTGGTTCGACACTATTGGGATTGATGACATCGGAAAGTTTTGGGATGGATCTGGCGTTAAAGGGGTCACTGGTATGTATTTAGCTGGGTTCTTCCCGATTATGATGTTTGGGCTACCAGCTGCAGGGCTTGCAATGTATCATACTGCAAAAACAAAGCGTAAAAAACAGGCAGCTTCTCTTATGATTGCTGCGAGCTTTGCTTCCTTCTTTACTGGGATCACAGAGCCGTTAGAATTTGCATTTATGTTTTTAGCACCTGCTTTATATGTAGTTCATGCAGCCTTGACGGGGCTCAGCTTATTCATTGCAGCTAGTTTCCAATGGACGGCTGGCTTTACTTTCAGTGCAGGCTTTGTTGATTTCTTCTTAAGTAGCAGACTGCCCATGGCGAACAACCAGTACATGCTACTAGTACAGGGACTCGTTTTTGGAGTAATTTATTACTTCTTATTCCGCTTCCTCATCGTTAAATTTAACCTGAAAACACCTGGTAGAGAAGATGATGAGCAAGTAGAAGAGGTCGAAACTAGTTCTACAGATACTCCATTTAAGAGACTTGCTCAAAATATATTGGATGGACTTGGCGGTAAAGAGAACGTGGCATCTTTAGAGTACTGTGCAACGAGATTGAGAGTGGATGTGCGTGATATGGAGAAAGTAGATCAACAAAAGATAAAGGGAACCGGTGTCTTGGGTCTCAATGTTATAGGGGCAAATCACATTCACGTAATTGTAGGAACGAGTGTACAGTTTGTAGCAGATGAAATAGATAAACTGAGGTAGTCGGTTTAGAGGGGGTGTCCCATAAGTAGAAAACTTATGGGACACCCATTCCTATCTGCTATGAAGCATTGCTCCTGCGGTGGTCGCATTAAAAATGCCACCATCCTCGTCGCAAAGGGGCCCTTTCAAAATGACTTTTCAGACGGCCCCTTTTCTCTATTTAAATAAAGGAAGGTGTTTAAAATGAAGAAAACCTTTATTATCACAGCCCCTGATGGTATTCATGCAAGACCAGCTGCTCTTTTGGTAAACGCGGCAGTCAGCTTCAATTCTGACATAATCATTTCTTATGAGGGACAAGAAGCAAACTTAAAATCTATTCTTTCTGTAATGGCGCTTTCCATTCCTTCAAAGGCTTCCATGGAGCTATGTGCGAGTGGAGATGATGCGGAGGCAGCGTTGAAGTATTTAGAGCAATTCCTTATCGAGCAGGATCTAGGTGAAATATGCGAGAAATAGTAGGGTTAGCTGTATCTCCAGGAATTGTGATAGGAAATGCCTTTCATTACAAGGCTTCCCCTACAGTAATTGAAAAAATTATCACAGAGGACATTGAAGGAGAAATAAGCCGTTTTAAGATGGCTATCGAGAAAGTAAAAGAGAAGCTTCAGCTGTTAAGAGAAAAAGCAGGTAATCAATTAGGACAAGAGCAGGGCGAGGTCTTTGCAGCACATCTGCTAGTCCTAGAGGATCCAGTACTCTTGTCGGCAATTTGTAACAAGATTGAAGATGGCGTAAATGCAGAGTTTGCTGTACGAGAAGTTGCTGCCATTTATATAAAGATGTTTGAAGAGCTATCAAATGAATATATGAAGGAAAGAGCTGCGGATATCCGGGATGTAACAGAAAGACTGATTAGAGAACTGGTACATGGCAAGGAAGAAGAGCTCTCTTCTCTTCGACAGGAGGTAATTCTTGTCGCAGAGGATCTTTCTCCTTCTCTCACTATTCAATTAGACCGCCGATGGATAAAAGGAATCATTCTCGACAAGGGGAGTGTAACCTCTCATGCAGCGATTCTGGCAAGAGCTATGGGTATCCCTGCAATAGTAGGAGTAAAGAACGCCTCTACTGAGATAAAAAATGAAGTAATTATTATGGATGGAACAAGCGGAAAGGTTTTATTAGAACCTTCAGAAGAAGTTTTGCAAATGTATCATCAAAAAATTGTACAGATGAATGAAAGGCAACTAAATGTGTACAAGGATATGCCTACTTATACGAAAGATCGGCAACATATAAAAGTATTCGGTAATATTGGCAGTATAGAGGATGCTGAACGTGTTCGAGAATCTGGTGGGGAAGGAATAGGGTTATTTAGGACAGAATTTTTATATGTAAATAGAGAGAGTGCGCCTTCCGAGGAGGAGCAGTTCCATTTCTATAAAAGAATCCTTGAATTATTTGGTGATAAGCCTGTCGTTATTCGTACAATTGATATTGGCGGTGATAAAAACGTTCCGTATCTAAACCTAGAGCAAGAGGAAAACCCTTTTTTGGGAAAACGTGCTATTCGTTTATGTTTGAGCTCACAAGAAACGTTTCGTACGCAGCTTCGTGCCCTGTTAAGAGCGAGTGCTTTTGGACACTTAAAAATTATGTTCCCGATGATTTGCACGATGGAGGAGCTACAGCAGGCAAAGGCCGTGCTTCTTGAAGAAAAAGAAAAGCTGTTAGATGAGGGGATTATGGTCGGTAAAATAGAGGTGGGCATGATGGTAGAAACTCCTGCTGCCGCTATGCATGCTGAGGTCTTTGCAAAAGCCGTCGACTTTTTCTCAATTGGTACGAATGATTTAGTGCAGTACACTTTTGCAGCTGATCGTATGAACGAGCATGTCTCTTACTTGTATCAGCCTTATCACCCGGTAATTCTCAAGCAAATTCAAATGGTTGTAGCTGCTGCACATAAGCATAACAAATGGGTAGGTATTTGTGGAGAAATGGCTTCAGACCCTCTAGCATTACCTCTAATGGTAGGATTACAAATTGATGAGATATCTATTCATGCAGGATTTATTCCAGAAGCAAAGTATCTCCTACATGAATTGTCAGGTGAGGAATGGAAGGCTCATATCAATCATTTATTATCATTAGCTTCCTCTGAGGAAGTAAAGGGGTATTTAACCTCTCGTATTCTTTGCTAAAAGTAGATTGCTAGGAGATAATGGAGGAGTAACAAGTACTCGTTAAAAGGAGGAATTAGAAATGGAAGAGAACAAAGGAAAGATTGAGGTTGGGGACATCTTCGCATTACTTGGAGAAGATGACCAGGAACAAGAAATTGAAGTACTAGGTCTCTTGACCATCGACGGCGTAGATTATGCTGCAGTAGGATTTGCAGAGGATACGCAAGACGAAGATTCTGAGGAAGAAATGGACGTCTTCTTTTTACGAGTAGAAGAAGGAGAAGAATTCTCCATTATAGAAAGTGATGAAGAGTTTGACAAGGTTTCCTCTGCATTTATGGAGGCAGAAGAAGCAATAGAATAATATTCCTTGAGCTATCCCCATGGGTAGCTCTTTTTTGTAAGCAAGTTTAGTTCTTTAGTAGAAGCGTTAATGGAAGAGGCTGCGTCAAATCCATGTTAATCGGTAAAACAAGGTCACGGGTAGTGAGCAGAATTTTGTTTATTTTCCAGAGAAATATTAGTAGAATTACGAACGTTTGTTCTTTATAATAGAGAAAAAGGGGGAACGAACGTGCGTGAACAGATTCTAAAAGTATGGAAGCATGCTCAAATTGCCGAAATGATTTATATGAAAGACAATGGAGAAATAAGTAAGCGAACCGTGGAAATTTTACATGTCAGTCCTACAACGTTTCTGGCATACTGCTTTCTTCGGAAAAGTAAAAGGACATTCGCTATAACGAACGTTCTTGCTCTCTCACCTCAAAAACAATCCTCAAAAAATTCTCAGTATTTATATGGGAAAGTATGCTAAAATGAATCCAACAAACACAACTACCGAGACCTTGCAGATATGTAAATGCCAGGTCTCTTTTTTTATTCTGTTGTTGGAATAAATGTGTTTGTTCAAAAATAACATAGGGATGATAGGAGGAAAGAAATGAAACGTTTATGGAAAAGAGCTCGATTACTTTTCGTTTTGGCATTACTGTTTCAAGTGGTTGGATACCCTTTTTATACGCTTGCAGATTCTGGAGAGGGAAGACCATCATGGGCTAGCCCGGTAAATTATTTAGCGCTAGGGGATTCTTTAGCAGCGGGGGTTACCCCACAAAATGAGCTTGGAAATGGCTACACGGATTTTATTGCAGCTGAGCTTAAGGGGGAAGGGGTATTACAATCATTTAATAAAGGATTTACATATCCGGGATATACTACACAAAATGTGTTGGATGACATTAAGAATGACATCACGAAGCCTATAGTTGGAGCTGGCGATACGACAAAGACTGCTTCATTAAAAACCTCTATTAAAGAAGCCGACATTATTACACTTTCAGCTGGAGCAAACGATGTGCTTCCTGCTATTAAAGTGGATAGCTCAACGGGGGCTCTTTCTTATGATCTGTTTAAAATTGGTGCTGGACTCCAGCAGGTGGGGACTAACACACAAGCAATACTAAAAGAGATATATGCTCTTAATCCTGATGTGCAAGTTTATGTGATGGGGTATTATAATCCTTTCCCTTTTTTATCTAGTGAACATCAGAAACAAGCCGAGCAATTACTTGCTAATTTAAACGGTACGATTCAAAAAGCTATGGCTGGGTCATCGGCAACGTATATTTCTACGCAAAATCAAATAGCAGAAAAAGCTACCGATTATTTGCCTAACCCACAGAATATCCATTTAAGTGAATCCGGATATAAAGTGGTAGGTAGCCTCTTTAAGGAGCAAATTTTTAAGGATCAGCCTTGGATAGCTAAGGATATATTGAAAGCGACCGTTCAAAATTCTGTAGCGTTCTTAACATGGAAGCCCGCTTTCGATGACAAAAAAGTAACTGGTTACACGCTGTATAACGGAGCTTCGAAGATTGCAGAGGTTGCAGGGGATATAACATCTTACCAAGTAAAAAATATAGGTTTCAATGAATCTTTCATATTTTCTCTTAAGGCTATAGATGAAGAAGGAAATGTCAGTAAAGATGCTCCATCTGTAACCGTGTCGACTAGTTCGAGCCTTACGTTTAAAGATATTGAAAAACATGGCTCAAGGGAATTTATTGAACAAGCAGCGATGGCAGGGATAGTTGGTGGATATGAGGACGGGACATTTAAGCCAAATAACGATCTAACTCGTGCACAAGCAGCTTCCATTATCGTGAAAGCACTAGACTTGAACGCGACACAAACAGCACCATTTACTGATATACAAGGTTATTCAAAAGAAACACAAGAAGCTATTGCGACTGCATACCAATTTGGGATTGTCAAAGGAGATAAGGGGCTATTTAATCCAGGTAAGCCTGTTACTAGAGGGCAGCTAGCTCTTATGCTTATGCGTTCCTACGAGCTTGCGACACAAAAATCATACATCCCGACACAAGCATCACCATTTACAGATATCAGCCAATATCACCAAGAAACAAAAAATGCTATCAACATGGTATATACATTTGATATTGCAGTAGGAAAAGACGGAATATTTATGCCAAATGACACTGCCACTCGTGCACAGGCAGCGAAGATGTTTGTAAAGGCATTACAACTATTAAAATAATGGGAAGGAGAGAGGCCCTTTACGGCAATCTCTCCTTTATTATAAAGTGAAAGATTTTTGACATGAATAAAAATAGTAGGATATGCTTTGAATAGATAGAAGATTCTGTTAAGTGGAAGGGGTGTAAATGAATTGATGAATAATTCGTTAGAATATGCGAAGGAAATGGATAGAAAAGATATATTGCGTGCCTACCGAGATGAGTTTTACCTAATACCCCAGACAGTTTACATGGATGGTAATTCGCTCGGTATCTTATCTAAAAGAGCGGAGCAATCATTATTAACTGTTTTAGGAATGTGGAGAGCCCAAGGGATTGACGGATGGACCCAAGGTGAACAGCCTTGGTACTACTTATCGGAAAAGCTGGGAGAAATGTGCGCACATTTAGTGGGAGCGTCAAAGGAGGAAGTCATGATTACTGGCTCAACCACCTCCAATCTTCATCAGCTGCTATCCACCTTTTATAAACCTACTGAAAAGAAAACGAAAATCTTAGTAGACGAATTAAATTTTCCTTCCGACTTATATGCTGTGAGAAGTCACCTAGCACTTCATGGAATAACGGATGAGCATATGAAGATTGTCAAAAGTAGAAACGGACACACATTAGAAAAGGAAGATATTATCGAAGCTATGTCAGACGATGTGGCGGTAATTATTTTGCCGGGCGTACTTTATCGAAGTGGCCAAATTTTAGTTATGGAAGAGTTAACAAGAGCAGCCCGGGAACGAAATATTCTGATCGGCTTTGACTTATGTCATTCCATTGGGGCAATTCCTCACAAACTAAAGGAGTGCGATGTAGACTTTGCCTTCTGGTGTACATATAAGCACTTGAATGGGGGACCTGGTTCTGTGGCAGGCTTGTTTGTTCATGAAAGACATCTTTCCAAAAAGCCGGGTCTGGCTGGATGGTTTGGATCAAATAAAGAAAAGCAATTCGATTTGGATATTTATATGACTCCAGCATTAACTGCAGGAGCCTTTCAGATTGGTACCCCTCATATTTTAAGTGCTGCTCCTCTTTATGGTTCACTAGAAATGTTTCAAGAAGCAGGAATGGAACGAATTCGTCAAAAATCTCTTCAGCTAACTGATTATATGATGGATTTAATAGACGAAGAGCTAAGCCAGTTTTCTTTTTCAATTGTGAGCCCAAGGGAAGCAACTGAGCGTGGAGGACATGTTTTTATTGTTCATGAAGAAGCAGCAAGGATATGTAAAGCATTGAAGGAGAGAAAGGTGATTCCAGATTTTCGTGCGCCTAATGGTATTCGGTTAGCACCAGTGGCTTTATATAATAGCTTCGAGGATGTTTGGATAGCTATCAATTGCCTAAAGGAAATTATGCTTCAACATGAATACATGAAATATGAGAATAAAAGAGAGGTAATTGCCTAGGAGGTGTCTGTTTGACAAGAGTAGAAGAAGGTTTTCCAGAGGAAAAGGGGATTCATACGGATTTTCAAGAGGACATGACGTATGGAGATTATTTATCGCTTGATACTGTATTAGCTAGTCAAAAGCAGCTTACTAGTCACCATGATGAGCTTTTGTTTATCATTATTCACCAGGTAAATGAGCTTTGGATGAAGCTTATTCTTCATGAACTAGGAAGTGCCATCCAAGCAATTGAAGAGGATCGCCTACAGGAATCCTTTAAGATGCTAGCAAGAGTGACGAAAATACAGTCTCAGCTTATTCAGGCCTGGGATGTTCTCTCTACGTTAACCCCAGCTGAGTACTTAGAATTTCGTGATCAGCTTGGTAAATCATCAGGCTTTCAATCGTTCCAATATCGGCAAATAGAATTCTTATTAGGCTATAAGACAAAGCATATTCTAAAAATATACGAAAAAGACAAGGAGCTTCACGAGAAGCTGACCATTGCCTCTTCCGCTCCTAGCATCTATGATGCTTCCATCAGGGCGTTGCATAGAGCCGGATTCCCAATAAATCCTGAGCTACTGAATCGTGATTTTTCGATAACATATAAAGGCGATCCAACTGTGGCAGCTGCCTGGAAGGAAATATATTTAGATGTTAATAAGCATTGGGAGCTCTATCAGCTTGCTGAAAAGCTGATAGATATTGAAGATTGGCTTCAGCAGTGGCGTTTCCGTCATATGAAGACGGTAGAGAGAATAATAGGCTTCAAAACGGGAACCGGAGGCTCTGCTGGTGTACAATATTTACGGAACGTATTAGATCATCGTTTTTTCCCTGAGCTATGGGATTTGCGAACAACTTTATAGAGGTGAAATATGAATAAATGGATTGATATTACAAACCCTTTGTCCAATAAAATAGCTGTTTGGCCAGGAGACACCCCTTTTCAGTTTGAGCTTGCAAGTACAAAGGAACAGACTGGCTCTGTGAATATTGGAAAATTAACCGGTAGCGTTCATACTGGCACACATGTAGACGCTCCCTTTCATTTTAATAGCGGTGCTGCTACAATCGACCAGATTGATGTCAATATATATATAGGAAGAGCAAGAATAATAGATGTGACAGGTCTTGAATATATAGGGAGAGAAGAGCTGCAATCCTATCACCTTGATGGAGCAGAAAGACTCCTATTGAAGACGAAGAACCAATCGAATATTTTGGAATTTCCGAAGGAGATTCCATTGCTCAGAGAAGATATCGGTTCATTTCTAAAGGAGAAGGGGATCTTTTTACTTGGCCTTGATATCCCATCAGTGGATCAAATAACTAGCAAGGAGCTCCCTATCCACCATACTCTCTACCAGCATGGCGTATATATTCTAGAGAATCTTTTATTGGATAACGTCGAAGAAGGAGAGTATGACCTGATTGCGCTACCTTTGCGAATTGAAGGGGCAGATGGAAGTCCAGTTCGTGCCGTCATTAGAAAAGTATAAAGCTGTGGAAGCCTCCTAAAGATAAATAGGGGGTTTCTTTGATTTCCAGCTCCACGCCTTGCTCCTTAATGTCAATGGGATTCGGCTATAATGAATACGCTCTTCATTGCCTGTTTGGAGAAACGCAAGAGAGTTTTCGCTTTTTGGATATCCGCTGATAATTTTGACAATCCTGTAAACAAAGCGTGTAAACTAGTAATGAGAGTGATAGAAATCATATTCGATGTTATTTAGAGAGGTTATACTAATGATGGAACTTTAGGAATATTAGGAGTGAACGTGATGAAAAAAGTAATTGTAATAGGTGGAGGGATTACGGGGCTTTCCGCAATGCACTACTTGCACAGACTAAAAGAAGAGCATTCCTTAGATGTACAACTGTCGCTTGTAGAAGCCAATGACTATTTAGGAGGTAAAATTCATTCTGTACAAAAGGATGATTTTATTATGGAGGTAGGAGCAGATTCTATCGTTGCCCGTCATGAATCAGTCATGCCTCTCGTGAAAGAGCTGGGACTTGAAGAAAAGCTGGTCTATAATGCTACAGGAATTTCTTATTTATATACAAACAACGAATTGCATGCCATTCCAGCAGATGCAGTGTTTGGAATACCTACTAGTATAGAATCCTTGAACAGCAGTACGTTGGTTTCCGAACAAGGAAAAAAGGAAGCATTAAGAGATTTTGAGCTGCCAAATGATCGTTTTACAAAGGAAAGCTCCATTGGAGAATTTCTTGAATATTTTTTAGGAAAAGAACTAGTAGAAAAGCAGGTTGCACCTGTCCTATCTGGTGTATATTCAGGAAGTCTTGATAAGCTCACTCTAGCATCTACGCTACCTTACTTAATTGACTATAAAAATAATTACGGTAGTATTATCAAAGGTCTTGGAGAGAATAAAGAGCAATTCCAAAAAGCGGCCAATAAAAAATTCATTTCCTTTGATGAAGGACTATCTACGTTGATAGACGGAATCGAGAAGGAGCTTAGCGAGCATTCAATCTTAAAGGGCGTCCAAACAACAGGCTTAGAAAAAACAGCAAATGGGTATGTGTTATCTCTTTCAAATGGAGAGGTAGTAGAGGCAGATTATGTGGTTTTAAGTACGCCGCATCAGGTGACTCAACAGATACTTCAAAACAAGGAACTGAATGAGGACTTCAACAAATTGAAAAATTCCTCTCTTATTAGTATCTATCTCGGGTTCGATATCCCAGATAACAAGCTTCCGGCTGAAGGAACAGGGTACATTGTTTCTGAAAACTCAGAGGTGAAATGTAATGCATGTACTTGGACAAGTCGAAAGTGGAAACATACCTCCAAGAACAGTCAGCTGCTCGTTAGAATGTTTTATAAAAATTCGAATCCTCATTTTGAAAGCATGAAGGATATGACAGAAAGTGAATTGTTAGAGGTTGCGCTTGCGGATATTCAAAAAAGCTTACATCTCCAAGGAAATCCTAAGGTTGTCGAGGTAACCAAGTGGAATGATTTGATGCCCGTTTATACACTAGAACATGCCAAGGCAATTCAATCCTTAACCGATAAAATGAAAGAAAGTCATCCGAATGTTTTTCTAGCAGGATGCTCTTATTATGGGGTTGGCATTGGGCCTTGTATCAAAAATGGAAAAGAAACTGCGGAGAAAATTGCAAAAGCGGTGAAATAGAAAAAAGCGGAAATAGGAGATAGCCTCCTTTTCCGCTTTTTTTATTTGTTCGGTTTCAGCGCTGCGTCCCTTGAGGTCACATGGTGGTCAAGTTCCAACTTGATGTTCTCCATATGTTTGCAGGGCAGACATAAGCGCTTATTTTTTTGTATCTGAATCATTTGTCGTTTCGATTTTTTTCTCATCATCTATTACACTCTCACGCGCAGAGCTTTTGAATTCTCTTAGAGTTTGCCCGACCGCTTTTCCCAATTGAGGGAGCTTAGAAGGACCAAAAATGACTAGGGCAATTATTAAGATAAGTATTAAGCCAGGAATGCCTATACTTTGCATTATATTCCCTCCTTTTAGGAAACTATTTCACGATTACTATAACATACCAACGCCTAAAAGTTAATAAATTGGAGGTGTTTTACAGATTTTTTTGATAAATACGGCTTAAGCCTTAGGGAGAATCAATCTTGAGACACTCCTTCTATACAATTGTTGCGACGATAATAAAAGAAAAGGTGAACGATTGTCATATGTAGAGGTGGTTAAGTTGAAGGAAATTTATCTAGTATTTAGTGATACGGGCACATGGCTTTCCAAGCTTATAAAAATGTTTACGAAGGAAGAATATAATCATGTGTCAATTGCTTTTGATGAAGACCTGAGGGAAATGTATAGCTTTGGAAGGAAGCATAAACGAAATCCATTTATCGGTGGTTTTGTTATGGAGGATGTCCATGGATCTCTCTTTCAGGAGGCAAGCTGTAAAATATATAAATGTGAGGTTTCATTAAGCAGCTACGGAAAAATGAGAGATAGAGCTCTGGAAATAAGAAAAGAATGTGAGTCATATTCCTATAACTTCCTTGGATTATTTGGTGTTCTTTTCAATAAACGATGGGAAAGAAAATCTAAATTGTTTTGCTCTCAATTTGTCTCAACCATTTTATTAGAATCGAAAGAATTGAGAATAGAGAAGGAGCCTTGCTTAACTACCCCAGCCGATCTTGCACAGATTGAAGGACTCCAGCTTATTTATACTGGAAGTTTACAACAGTATACGAATGAATGGTACGGTCTACCGGAGGGGGTTATTATCCAGATGTAGAATATCCTGATTTTCATTGGTAGAGGTGGTCGATCTTCGTTCTAGCTGACAAAACGAGGGATAGAAGTAACTATCGCCAGGGTCGTAATCCTGATTGGGTGCTTTACTCTCGTTCGAGGGGAATTTATTCTCGTTCATTGGGAGCTTACTCTCGAATAGCCGGGATTCTCTCTCGGATAACCCAACTTTATTCTCGTTTAGCCGATTTACTCTCGTTCGGTCGGGGTTTACTCTCGGATAGCCAAATTTTACTCTCGGTTAGAATGGTGGAAAGTCAAGTGCATAATCTTGTAAATTCCTTTTGGGTAATATAAGTGCTTCTTTTTATTTTGATGTCAGGAGTATAGGAAAGGGTTAACCCTTTCC